>DASQGB010000001.1:0-6622 GCA_035632815.1 Burkholderiales bacterium
GGGGGAAGAAACGCCCCGCGGGCACGGCGCTCGGCGTGGCGTTCGGCGACTACGGGCCGTTTACCCCGAAGATCGGCTCGCTCAGCGCCTCGGTGGCCGAGATCTCGGTCAACGAGCGCAACGGCGTGATTCGCGTGCACAACTATTGGGTAGCGGCGGATGCCGGCCTGGCCATAAACCCCGAGGCGATCAAGGCGCAGATCGAAAGCGCAGTGGTATGGGGGCTGAGCGGCGCGCTCAAGGAGCGCGTCACGATGGTGAACGGCGTAGTGCAGCAGTCGAACTTCCACGAGTACCAGATCCTGCGCATGGCGGAAGTGCCCGAGATCCACGTGGAAATCCTCGGCAGCGGCGGGCCGCCAACGATGGTTGGCGAGCTCGGCGTCCCGGGTACCGGGCCCTCGGTGGCGAACGCGTTCTTCGCCCTGACGGGCAAGCGGCTCTACCACATGCCCTTCACGCCGCAACGGGTGCAGGCAACGCTTAAAGCTTAGGGTTACTTCGGACGGTCACCAGCCAGGGTGATGCGATGCATCACCCGCCGGTGGCCGTGATAGTCGTTGATCGGGTTGTGCTGGGTGCAGCGGTTGTCCCAGAAGGCGAGCGAGCCGACGGCCCACTGGAAGCGGCAGGTCAACTCGGGCTTCACCTGGTGGCGAAACAGGAACTCGAGCAGCGGCGTGCTCTCCTCCTCGGTCATGCCGCGAAAGCGCGCCGTATGCCCCACGTTGACATACAGCGCCTTGCGGCCGGTTTCCGGATGCGTGCGCACGACCGGGTGTTCGGCCTGGTAGTCGCGCGAAGTCGCGCCCTGTTCCTTGATGCGATCTTCCCGGGTGCGGGTTACGTTTGCTTTCGCCGAGGAATTGACGGCAATCAATCCCTCCAACAGACGCCGCATGCCTTCCGACAAGGATTCGTAAGCCAGGTACTGATTGGCGAACTCGGTGTCGCCGCCGTGAGGCGGCACCTCGCGCGCGAGCAGCATCGATCCCATCGGCGGCTCTTCCAGGTACGCAGTGTCCGAGTGCCAGATGCCGCCGAAGTTCTGCTTCTCGTGCTCGAGCTTCTTCACCTCGATGACTTCGGGGAAGCCCTCGATGCCTTTCACGAACGGGTATTCGATCGGCCGCCCCATGCGGCGCGCGAACGCCATGAACTGCGCGGGGTCGAGCCGCTGGTCGCGGAAGAAAATGACCTGGTGCTCGAGAAATGCTTCCCGTATTCTTTTCTCGGGAATATCCCGCGCCAGATCGACGCCGAGAATCTCGGCGCCGAGCGCACCGGCAATTCGCCGGACTTCTATTGTTCCACCTTGATGTTCTGGCTCTTGATGATCGAGCCGTAGCGCTCCTGCTCGCGCTTGAGGAACGCGCCCATTTCCTCGGGCGTGCTCGACCTCGCGTCGAGGCCGAGCGAGATCAGACGCGCCTTGATCTCTTCGGTGGCCAGCAGCTTCTGCATCTCTCCGGCGAGACGCGCCAGGAGCTCGGGCGGCGTGCCGGCCGGCGCGACGTAGCCGATCCAGGCGGCGGCGTCGTACCCCGGCAGGTTGCCGGCCTCTGCGAGCGGCGGCAGCTCGGGCATCGCGCCGGTGCGCTTCGCCGTGGTCACGCCGAAGGTCTTCAGCCGACCTGACTTGATGTGCGTCTGGGTCGCGGCCACGGTTTCCACGGCGTAGTTGACGTTGCCGTTCATCACATCGGTAAGCGCCGGCGCACTGCCTTTGTACGGCACGTGGCGCGCTTGGATGCCGGCCATCGAGTTGAACAGCTCCGCGAACAGGTGCGCAGTGGCCCCGGTGCCCGACGAGGCGAAGGTGTATTTCCCCGGGTTCGCCCTGACCTCGGCGATGAACTCTTTCGCATCCTTCGCCGGGAATGACGGATGGGCGACCAGCGCGAACGGCGTCATGCAGATGAGGCTCACCGGCGCGAGATCCTTGAGCGGGTTGTAAGGCGTGCCCTGCAGGTTGGGCATGATCGACACCGGTCCGCTCGAGGCCGCGAGGAGAGTGTAGCCGTCGGGCGCGCTCTTCACCGCCAGGTCCGTGCCGAGCGAGCCGCCCGCGCCGGGCCGGTTCTCGACGACGAAGGGCTGCCCGAGCAACGCCTGCAGCCGCTCCGCCACTACGCGCGCGGCGATGTCGGTCGCCTGTCCCGGCGGCCACGGCACGATGACCTTCACCGCGCGATTGGGATAGCTCTGCGCGTACGCGGTGCCGGCGAGCAGCAATGCCGCCAGGAATGTCGATATGGTTTTCATGTCAGAAAGTCCCCGGGTAAAGACCGCCGTCCATCAGGAGATTCGTGCCCGTAATGTACCCCGCCTGGGCGCTGCATAGGTAGGCACAGGCATCGCCGAACTCCTCGATCGTGCCGAAGCGCCCGGCCGGGTTCGCCTCGGTGCGCCCCTTGCGAAGCTCCTCGACGCTCTTGCCGGTCTTTTTCGCGTTGAACTCGAGGTTCGAGCGCAGCCGGTCGGTCTCGAAAGGCCCCGGCAGCAGGTTGTTGATCGTCACGTTGTGCCGCACCGTTGTCCGCGAGAGCCCGGCGATGAACCCGGTGAGGCCGGTGCGCGCGCCGTTGGAGAGGCCGAGCTCGGGAATCGGCGCCTTCACCGCCCCGGAGGTGACGTTGACGACGCGGCCGAATTTCCTCGCGATCATGCCGTCCACCACCGCGCGGATCATCAGGATCGGCGCGATCATGTTGGCGTCGAGCGCCTTCACCCAGGCCTCGCGGTCCCAGTCGCGAAAGTCGCCCGGCGGCGGGCCGCCGGCGTTGTTGACCAGGATATCGGGGGAGGGCGCGGCCTTGAGCGCGGCTTCGCGGCCCTCGGGGGTGGTGATGTCGCCGGCGACCGCGGCCACCTTCACGCCGAAGCGCTTGCGGATTTCTTCGGCGGTCGCCTCGAGCGCTTCGTGACCGCGCGCGGTGATGACGAGGTTCACGCCCTCGCGCGCGAGCGACAGCGCGCAACCCTTGCCCAGCCCTTTCGACGCCGCACAGACCAGCGCGGTCCTGCCACGGATGCCAAGCTCCATCGTCAGCTCCTTTGTCGTCAGCCCCTTTTCAGCGAAACCAGCAGCACTCCGAAGATCACCAGAGCGCCGCCGAGCCCCTGGACCCAGGTGAACGGCTCATCCAGCCCGAGCGCGCTCGTGATCGCCACGCTGACCGGCCCGACGGCGCCGATCAACGCGAAGTGGCTGGCGCCGATGCGCTTCAGCGCCTCGGCCTGGAGGAACACCGGCAGCACCGTGCTGAAGGTGGCGAGGATCAGCGCATAGCCCCAAACCGCGGCGGGCAGCTGCAGCGAAGAGGCCGGTTCGAGCAGGAAGAACTGCAGCACCGCGGGCAGCGTCGCCACGGCCATCGAGTACGCGGTGAAGCGCATCGAGCCGACGCGCTTCACCACCTGGCTGCCGGCGACGAGGTACACCGCGTAGCACAGCGCGGAGGCGAAGATCAGCAGCACGCCGAAGGCGAAAAACTTTCCTTCGGGCGTGATGCCGATCTGGTTGGACACCACCAGCGCGATCCCGGCATAGCTCAGGGCGAGGGCGATGATTTCCCGCCGCGTGGGCACTTTCTGCAGGAACAGGAAGGACAACAGCACCACCAGCGTCGGAAACAGGAACAGGATCAGCCGTCCGACGCCGGCGCCGACCCACTGCAGGCCGATGAAGTCGAGGAAGCTGGCGCCGTAATAGCCGAGAAAGCCCAGGCCGGCGACCGCTGCCCAGTCGCGCCCGGTGAGCCGCGGCTCCTGGTTGCGCAGCCACCAGGCGATCGCGAGAAAGAACGGCACCGAAAGCGCCATGCGCAGGAAAAGCAGGGTCGTCGGGCTGACCGGGTGCGCGGCGTAGGAAAGCTTGATCAGGATCGGCCGGAAGGAGAATGCCAGTACCCCGACGGTCGCGAATGCAATGCCCCAGCCGCGATACGCCGCCGGGGTCAACGACGCTTGCCGAGGATCGAGCCCAGTACGCCTCGCAGCACCTGCCGGCCGAGCTCCGAGCCGATGGCGCGCGCGGCGCTCTTGGTCATCGCTTCAAGTAGGGACTGCGGTTGCCGCCCTCCGGGCGAGGACATGGCGGGTTTTTCCTCGGTCCGGGTCTTCAGTTTCTCGTAAGCCGAGTCGCGATCGACCGATTTCTCATAGTGACCGAAAAACTGGGAAGAGCGAATGAGCTGCTGGCGCTCCTCGGGGCTGATCGGCCCGATCTGGCTGCCGGGCGGGATGATGAGCGCGCGCTCGACGATGCTGGGTCTTCCCTTCTCGTCCAGAAAGCTGACCAGCGCCTCGCCGACCGCGAGCTCGGTGATGACCTTCTCGGCTTTCAGCCTGGGATTCGGACGCAGCGTTTCGGCCGCGGTCTTTACCGCCTTCTGGTCCTTCGGGGTAAACGCGCGCAGCGCGTGCTGCACCCGGTTGCCGAGCTGGCCGAGCACCGATTCGGGGACGTCGAGCGGGTTCTGCGTCACGAAATACACGCCGACGCCTTTCGAGCGGATGAGGCGCACCACATGCTCGATCTTCTCGAGCAGCGCCTTGGGCGCCTCGTCGAACAGAAGGTGCGCCTCGTCGAAGAAGAACGCGAGCTTCGGCTTTTCCGGGTCGCCGACTTCCGGCAGCTGCTCGAACAGCTCGGCGAGCAGCCACAGCAGAAAGCTCGAGTAGAGCCGCGGCGAGTGCATGAGGCTGTCGGCCGCGAGAATATTGACGACACCGCGGCCCTCGCGCGTCTGCATCAGGTCGGAAATGTCCAGCATCGGCTCGCCGAAGAACTGACCGGCGCCCTGCGCCTCCAGCGCGAGCAGCCCGCGCTGGATGGTGCCGATGCTCGCCGTGGAGACGTTGCCGTACTCGGTCCTGAAGCGCGTCGCGTTGTCGCCCACGTGCTGCAGCATTGCGCGCAGGTCCTTCAGGTCTAGCAGCAGCAGCCCGCCGTCGTCGGCGATCTTGAACACCAGGCTGAGCACGCCTTCCTGCGTCTCGTTCAGGCCGAGCATGCGCCCGAGCAGCAGCGGCCCCATGTCGGAGACGGTCGCGCGCACCGGATGCCCGCTCTTGCCATAGACATCCCAGAAGGCGACCGGGCAGGCGGCGTACTCGGCCTTGGCCTTGAGCTGCTTCAGACGCTCGGCGACCTTGGCGTTCGCTCCGCCGGGCTTCGCCATGCCGGAGAGATCGCCCTTCACGTCGGCCATGAACACCGGAACGCCGATCGCCGACAGGCGCTGCGCGATCGCCTGCAGCGTCACGGTCTTGCCGGTGCCGGTGGCGCCGGTGATCAGGCCGTGGCGGTTGGCGAGACCGGGGAGCAGCTGCAGCGCTGTCTTGTCGTTCTTCGCTATGAGCAGTGGCGATGCCATGTGCGTAAAATTATAAGGACTATGGCGGGCCACAGCCGATGGGCGAACGTCAAGCACCGCAAGGAGCGCGCGGATGCGAATCGCGGCAAGATCTTCACGCGCCTCATCAAGGAAATCAGCGTCGCGGCGCGGCTCGGCGGCGTCGACCCGGGCGGCAATCCGCGCCTGCGCCTGGCGATCGACAAGGCGAAGGAGCAGAACCTGCCGAACGACAACATCGAGCGCGCGCTGCGGCGCGGCGCGGGCGAGCTCGGAGGCGCGGCGTACGAGGAGGCGCGCTACGAGGGCTACGGCCCCGGGGGCGCGGCGGTGATGGTCGACTGCCTCACCGACAACCGCACGCGCACCGTGGCCGAGGTGCGCCATGCGTTCACCAAGAACGGCGGCAACCTGGGCTCCGACGGCTCGGTGGCGTTTCTCTTCCGGCACTGCGGCCTGTTCGTGTTCGCGCCGGGAACCAGCGAAGACCGCGCGATGGAAGCGGCGCTCGACGCCGGCGCCGAGGACGTGGTGAAGAACGAAGATGGCTCGATCGAAGTGCTCAGCGCGCCCGGCGATTTCGCCTCGGTCAAGACCGCACTCGAGCGCGCGGGCCTCAAGCCCGCCCTCGCCGAGCTGACGATGAAGCCGAGCAGTGAAAGCACGCTCGCGGGCGACGAGGCGGCGCGCATGCGGCGCCTCCTCGAGGCGCTGGAGAACCTCGATGATGTGCAGGACGTGCACACCACTGCGGTGATCGACTGAGAATCCTCGGCATCGATCCCGGCCTGCAAGTCACCGGCTTCGGGGTGATCGAGGCGCACGGTGCGCGGCTTGTCTACGTAGCGAGCGGGTGCGTGAAATCCGGAAGCGGCGAGCTCGCCGCGCGGCTCAAGGTGATTCTCGAGGGCCTGAACGAGGTCATCGCGGCGCACGTTCCCGGCGAGGTCGCGGTCGAGAAGGTGTTCGTCAATGCCAACCCGCAATCTACGCTCGCGCTCGGGCAGGCGCGCGGCACCGCCATCTGCGCCGCGGTGCTCGCCGGGCTGCCGGTCGCCGAGTACACCGCGCTGCAGGTGAAGCAGTCGGTGGTCGGCAACGGTCACGCGGCGAAGGAGCAGGTGCAGCAGATGGTGCGGCGGCTGCTGGCGCTCCCCGGCGATCCCACGCCGGATGCCGCCGACGCGCTCGCCTGCGCGATCTGCCATGCGCACGGGGCGAGGCTGGGATCCCTGAAGGGATTCCGCGTGAGAAGGGGACGA
>DASQGB010000002.1:0-4402 GCA_035632815.1 Burkholderiales bacterium
TTGGCGAGGTCGTCCTGGCATTCCTTGAAGCTCTTGGTCTGCCAGGGCCGCACCGCGCCTTCGCGCAGGGTCTTCGCCTCGTCGGGCACCACCAGGCCGAAGTCGACGCCGATGACGCGCCCGAAGCCGCGGCAGGCCTCGCAGGCGCCAAGCGGGGAGTTGAACGAGAACATCGCCGGCGTCGGCTCGGAATAATGGATGTCGCAATCCGGGCAATGCAGGTCCGAGGAGTAGCGCCAAGGCGCGCCATCCTCGGGATAGATGTTGACGCGGCCCTGGCCGAAGCGCAGCGCCGCCTCGAGCGCCTCGGTCACCCGCGCGCGCTCGGCGGGCATGCGCACGCGGTCCTGGACGACCTCCAGCAGGGTCTTCGAGCGCGAGTGCAGCCGCGTATAGCCCTGGCGCAGCAGGAGCGCCTCGATTTCCTTGTCGCTGAAGTTCTTCGGAATGGGGACGGGGAAGGTGATGACGATCCTCTCGTCGCCTTTTCCGCAAACATCTTCATAAATTGAAGCAGGTGTATCGCGATTGACCGGCTTGCCGCAGCCGCGGCAGAAAAGCTTCGCCGCGCGCGCATACAGGAGCTTCAGATGGTCGTTCAGCTCGGTCATCGTGCCGACCGTCGAGCGCGAGGTGCGCACCGGGTTGGTCTGGTCGATGGCGATCGCCGGCGGGATGCCTTCCACCGCGTCGACCTGCGGCTTGTCCATGCGGTCGAGGAACTGGCGCGCGTACGGGCTGAAAGTCTCGACGTAGCGCCGCTGCCCTTCGGCATACAGCGTGTCGAAGACGAGCGAGGACTTGCCGGAGCCCGAAACGCCGGTCACGACCAGCAGCTCGCCGGTCGGGATCGCTAGGCTCAGGTTCTTTAGGTTGTTCTGGCGGGCGCCGCGGATGACAATGGCGTCGCCGGGAATCTGTTCCTGCTTCACTGGCGCAATTTTACTTGGGAACGCCGCGTCTTCCCGCGACATTGCGCGCCGAAACCTGATCGCTTACCTGAGGGAAGCCTGCCAATAGAGAAAAGGGACTATATTGCCGCCAACATGCGGCGGCTGGTCCTGCTGGGAATTTTCTGGCTCTCGTCGGCGTTCGGCGCGAGCGCGCCGGTAGTCGTCGTGCCGCTCGAAGGAGCGATCGGCCCGGCGAGCGCCGATTTCGTACGCCGCGCGCTGCAGAAGGCAGCGCGCGACAAAGCGCAGCTCGTCGTGCTGCGCATGGACACTCCGGGCGGCCTCGACACCTCGATGCGCCAGCTCATCAAGGACATCCTCGCCTCGCCGGTGCCGGTGGCGACCTTCGTCGCACCGAGCGGCTCGCGCGCCGCGAGCGCCGGGACCTTCATCCTGTATGCGAGCCACTTCGCGGCGATGGCGCCGGGGACCAACCTCGGCGCGGCCTCGCCGGTTTCCATAGGCGCGCCTGCTTCACCTCAGAAGGACGACAAGAAGGACAAAAGCGCCGATCCCGGCGACACCATGACGCGCAAGGCAATGAACGATGCGGTGGCCTATATCCGCGGCCTGGCGGAGATGCGCGGCCGCAACGCCGACTGGGCCGAGCGCGCGGTGCGCGAGGCGGCGAGCCTCTCGGCCGAGCAGGCGCTAAAGCTCAAGGTAATCGATCTGGTCGCCGCGGACGTGCCCGAATTGCTGAAGAAACTGGACGGGAAGAAGGACCTGCGGACCGCCGGTTCCCCCGTCACGGAAGTGCAGGTCGACTGGCGCACCCGCATTCTGGGCGTCATCACCAACCCGAGCATCGCCTACCTGCTGATCCTGGTCGGGGTCTACGCGCTGATCTTCGAGTTCATGAACCCGGGACTGATTCTGCCCGGGGTGGTGGGCGCGATCTGCGTCCTGCTCGCGCTTTATTCCTTCCACCTGCTGCCGGTGAATTACGCCGGCCTGGCGCTGATGCTCCTGGGCATTGCGTTCATGGTGGCGGAGGCCTTCCTGCCGGCGTTCGGCTCGCTCGGCATCGGCGGCCTGATAGCATTCGTCATCGGTTCCATCATCCTTATCGAGGATACCGACCTGCCGGGCTTCGAGATCCCGATCGGCCTGATCGCCGGCGTCGCGGCGGCGAGCGCGGCCTTTGTCTTCCTGGTGGTCGGGATGGCGGTGCGCAACCGCAGGCGCCCGGTGGTGAGCGGCCGCGAGGAGATGGTGGGCGCGGCCGGCGAGGCGCTCGAAGACTTCGAGCGCGAGGGCTGGGCGCGGGTGCACGGCGAGACCTGGCGGGTGCGCGCGCCGGCGCCGGTCCGCCGCGGCGAGCGCCTGCGGGTGACGGCGATGGATGGGCTGATTCTTACCGTGGAGATCGACCGATGATCCAATTCGTCCTGGGCGCCTTCGTCCTGCTCGTCATCCTCGCGTTCCTGTCGATCAAGGTCCTGCGCGAATACGAGCGCGCGGTGGTGTTCTTCCTGGGCCGCTTCCAGCGCGTCTTCGGCCCCGGGCTGATCGTCATCATCCCGGGCATTCAGCAGGCGGTGCGCGTCGACCTGCGCACGCGGGTGTTCGACGTGCCGCCGCAGGACGTGATCACGCGCGACAACGTCTCGGTGAAGGTGAACGCGGTGGTCTATCTGCGCGTGGTGGACCCGCAGCTCGCCATCATCCAGGTCGCCAATTTCAGCGAGGCGACCAGCCAGCTTGCCCAGACCACGCTGCGCGCGGTGCTCGGCAAGCACGAGCTCGACGAATTGCTCGCCGAGCGGGAGCGGCTGAACAACTCCATCCAGGAGGTGCTCGACAAGCAGACCGACGCCTGGGGCATCAAGGTGGCGAACGTCGAGATCAAGCACGTCGACCTGAACGAGAACATGGTGCGCGCCATCGCGCGCCAGGCCGAGGCCGAGCGCGAGCGGCGCGCGAAGGTGATCCACGCGGAAGGCGAGCTGCAGGCCTCCGAGAAACTGTTGCAGGCGGCCAACATGCTGTCGCAGCGCGCCGAGGCGATGCAGCTGCGCTACCTGCAAACTTTGACCCAGATCGCCGGCGACAAGGCCTCGACCATCGTGTTCCCGGTGCCGATGGACCTGCTTGGTTCGTTGCTTGACCGGATCCGTCGTTAAACGCGCGACAGGAATTGGAGCAATCCCTTGATATAGAAATCACGCCGCGGCGGCTACATTCTCCTGTTGCCACAAGGAGGGACCCGCATGCAACAGCAAGCTACGCAGTTTCTCGACCTTTATCGCGCCGGCCTGAAGACGGCCACCGAGCTCATGAAGACCTCGCTCGAAACCGCAGAGCGCGTGCAGCGCCAGCAGCTCGACGCAGTGCGCGGCGCGCTGGAGGAAAACCAAAAGTCGGCGAGCGAGATCGCCGAGGTGCGCAGCCTCGACGACCTGATGGAGCTGCAGAACCGCCTTGCCCGCTCGCAGATGGAGCGGGTGCTCAATTTCTGGAGCAGCACCTGGCGCCTCGCCAGCGAGAACCAGATCGCGCTCGCCAGCCAGATGCAGTCGCAGATGAGCCATGCGCGGGAAAGCTACGGCCAGGCGGCGCGCATGGGCGAAGAAATAGCGAAGCGCGCGGCCTCGCAGGTGCAGGCGGCCGCAGGCGGCCTGCCCGAGGTGGCGCCGCGGCGCCAGCACCACGAAGCGCGCCGTTAGAGCGCTCAGCGAAACGCGCCGCTAGGCGCCTAGGTCTTGCTGCCTTGCCGGCCCTGTCCGTTCTCGCCGACGGACAGGTTGCCGATCTGCACGCCGCAATGCGCGCAGTGGATCAGGCTTGAGCTGTAGAGCTTGAATTGGTCCGACTCGCAGCGCTCGCAGTAATAATGCGGGCCGGCATCGGGTGTAGCCGGTTCTTTACGCTTGCGGCGCGCGCGGTACTCGGACAGCCGGACGATGTTGTTCATCTATGCACTTCCTGTGCAGTTTGATTATTTTTAACCTGCCTCGTTCCGTACTGCTTCCCTATTGGAACTGGAATCCGCGCGCAACGCGAGTGTTATTCCACGACCCGTTGGAAAAAAACGACGCCGTCCGCAGGGTGGAATGCTCGTAAAACCAGCAGCTTGCAGCCGTCCGGGGCGCTCATGCCGCGATCTGGCGCGCGCATGGTCCGGATGGATCATTCCGCCCGGGACCGCGGCCAGCTCGTTCTCGACGTAGAAGCCTTCGCGGAAGGCAGTCACCTTTTCCGATAGCCGATCGCCTCCTCCTTCGTGAGGGAAGACGTAAGTGCGATCGGCGAAAGCCGCGCGCGATGGAGAATTTCATCGGATAAGATTCCCGCGGCATGACTCAAGAGCGCCGCGCGGCGAGCGAACTCCAGGCGAGGCTGCGCAGCGGAGACTTCGTGGTCACGGCCGAGATCACCCCGCCGGTGTCTACCGACCCGGCGGAATTCCTGCGCCGGGCGATGCCGCTCAAGGGCCTGGCGACGGC
>DASQGB010000003.1:0-7995 GCA_035632815.1 Burkholderiales bacterium
CTGATTGCGCCGCTCGCCGCGGCGGTCGCTGAGCTCGGCTACGAGAAGCCGACGCCGGTCCAGGAACAGGCAATACCGCTGGTGCTCGCAGGCCGCGATCTCATGGCCGGCGCGCAGACCGGCACCGGCAAGACCGCCGCGTTCGCGCTGCCGATCCTGCAGCGGCTCGCTCCCCAGGCCAGTTCCTCGGCCTCGCCAGCGCGTCACCCGGTGCGCGCGCTGGTGCTCACGCCGACGCGTGAGCTTGCCGTCCAGGTCGCCGCGAGCTTCCGCGAGTACGGCAAGAATCTCCCGCTGCGCAGCACCGTGGTCTATGGCGGCGTCGACATGAACGCCCAGATCGAGCAACTGCGCAGGGGCGTCGAGGTGCTGGTCGCGACGCCCGGCCGCCTGCTTGACCATGTGCAGAACAAGACCGTGATGTTCAACCAGGTCTCGGTACTGGTGCTGGACGAGGCCGACCGCATGCTCGACATGGGCTTTCTGCCGGATATCAAGCGCATCATCGCGCTGCTGCCGGCGCAGCGGCAGAATCTGCTTTTCTCGGCGACCTTTCCCGACGAGATCCGCACCCTGGCAAAGACTCTGCTGCGCAACCCGGCCGAAGTGCAGGTCGGGGCGCGCAACGCCGCCGTGGACCTGGTCACGCACGTGCTTCATCCCGTCGCGCGGGAGAAGAAAAGGGAGCTCCTCGCCTACCTTATCCAGACGCGCGGGCTGCGTCAGGTGCTGGTGTTTACCGGCACGCGCATCGGCGCCAATCGCCTCGCGCACGCGCTGCGCCGTGACCACATCCACGCCGACGCCATCCATGGCGACAAGTCGCAGGCCGAGCGCGAAGCCGCGCTGCAGGACTTCAAGGCGGGCAAGACCACCGTGCTGGTGGCGACCGACGTCGCCTCGCGCGGCCTCGACATCGAAGGCCTGCCGCAGGTGATCAATTTCGACGTGCCGCATTCGCCCGAGGACTATGTCCACCGCATCGGCCGCACCGGCCGGGCGGGGTTGACGGGGGAGGCGATCTCGCTGGTCGCGCCGCAGGACATGGACTCGCTCGCCGCCATCGAGCGGCTGATCAAGAAGCACATCGAGCGGGTCCTGGTTCCCGGCTTTCAGGCGACCGGCGCCAGTGTTGCCGCGCTGATGGGCGACCAGCCGCGCCGGCCCAAGCGCGAGGAGCGCCGGGAAGGCCGCCGCGACGTGCGCCCGGCGGAGCGCCGGGTAGAGCGCCGCGACGAGCGCAAGCGACCTAGCGATCCGATATTTTCGAAGCCCTACGAGCCGTCATCTGCCCCAGCCGATCCCGCCCCCGCGCCGAAATCCGAACCTCAGCAGCAATCCAAGCGCAAGCAGCCGCAAGTCGCCGCCCTGCTGGGCGGCCTGAAACGCGCCTAGACGCAGCGCGCGCCGTCGACTTCGATGCATACGCCGCTGATGAACGCGGCGTCGTCCGACGCCAGGTAAAGGCAGGCGTTCGCCACGTCGAGCGGGGTCGAGAAGCGTCCCAGCGGGATGCTGGCGAGGAAGCGCTTCTTCGCCTCCTCGGTAAGCGCGCCGCCGGCGAACTCGGCCGACAGCGCGGTTTCCGGGCTGAACACCGGATTGACGCAGTTGACCCGGATCTTGTCCGGCCCGAACTCGGCGGCCATCGACTTCGACATCAGGATCACCGCGCCTTTCGAGCTGTTGTAGACCGTCAGTCCCGGCCGCGGCCGCAGTCCTGCGGTCGATGCGATGTTGACGAAGCAGCCGCCGCCGCGACGCCGGAACACCGGCACCGCGTGCAGCGCCGAAAGGTAGACGCTCTTCACGTTGACTGCGTAGACCTTGTCGAAGTCAGCCTCGCTGACTTCGAGGTACGGCTTGTTGCGGTGCGTCCAGCCGGCGTTGTTCACCACGATGTCGAGCCCCGCGCCCGCCGCCTGGATCAGACTTTCCCAGTCGGCGCTGCGCGTGACGTCCGCCTGCACGAACCTGCCGCCGACTTCCTTCGCCACGCGCTCGCCGCCGCGCGCGTCGATGTCGTTGACGATCACGCGCGCGCCCTCTTCGGCGAAGCGCCTGGCGATGCCCGCGCCGAATCCAGATCCCGCTCCAGTCACGATCGCGAGCTTGTCCTTGAGACGCATCGCACCTCCTCAGTCCTTGAACGGGCTATGGTCGCACAGCTCGTCGACGTAGCGCGCGATGCCGGCGCCCTCGCGCTCGAGGAAATTCTCCACCGCGCGCGCGAACTTCGCGTGCGCCAGCCAGTGCGCCGAAAGCGTCTCGATCGGCAGCAGGCCGCGGAACAGCTTGTGCTCGCCCTGCGCGCCGCCCTCGAAGGACTGCAGCCCGCGAGCGATGGCGTATTCGATCGCCTGGTAGTAGCAGCATTCGAAGTGCAGCAGGGGCACGTGCTCCACGGCGCCCCAGTAGCGCCCGTACAGCGCAACACCGTCGGCGAGGAACAGCGCCGCGGCGACCGGCTGCGATTCGCGCTCGGCGAGCACCATCGCCACATGCTGCGGCAGCGTAGCGCCCAGGCGCATGAAGAAGGCGAGGTTGAGGTAGGGGCTCGAGCGGTGCGCGGCGTAGGTGTTGCGGTAGCAGCGGTTGAAGAACTCCCAGTGGCGGCGGTCGATCGCGGTGCCCTCCAGCCAGCGCAAGCTCACGCCCGCATCGCGCACGCGGCGGCGCTCCTGCCGGATGTTCTTGCGCCGGGCGTGCGACAGCCGCGCGAGGAAGGCGTCGAAATCCGCATAGCCCTGGTTGCGCCAGTGGAACTGCACGGTCTTGCGCAGAAGCATGCCGGCGTCCTGCAGCAGCCTTGCCTCGTCCTCGCGCGGGAAGAGGACATGCAACGACGAGCTGTCCTGCGCGAGATCTAGCGCCGCGCCGATCAGCTGGCGGCGCTCGTCGTCCCCCGCCGCGAGCAGGCGCCGCCCGCGCACCGGCGTGAAAGGCACGGCGCACAGCAGCTTCGGGTAGTAGTCCACGCCATGGCGCTCGTGCGCATCGGCCCACGCCCAGTCGAAGACATACTCGCCGTAGGAATGGGTCTTGGCGAACAGCGGCATCGCGCCGACCAGCGCGCCCGCGCGCCGCAGGAGCAGGAACTGCGGCAGCCAGCCGCTGCGCGCGGCGGCGCAGCCGGTGTCGATCAGCGCCGAGAGGAATTCGTGCCGGACGAAGGGCTGCTCGCCGGCGAGGGCATTCCATTCCTGCGGATCGACGCCGGCCAGGGAATCGACGACACGGACGCTTTCCAAGGCGCTACGATACAATGATCGAATCCCCCGGGAGGAACGCGGATGAAGAAGATCGAAGCGATTGTGAAGCCGTTCAAGCTCGACGAAGTGCGCGAGGCGCTGTCGGAAGTCGGCGTGACCGGGCTGACCGTGACCGAGGTCAAGGGATTCGGCCGGCAGAAAGGCCACACCGAGCTGTATCGCGGCGCCGAGTACGTGGTCGACTTCCTGCCGAAAGTGAAAATAGAGGTGGTGGTGTCGAACGACCACGTAGAGCGCGCGATCGACGCGATCGTCAAGTCGGCGCGCACCGGCAAGATCGGCGACGGCAAGATCTTCGTCACCGCGGTCGAGCACGTGGTGCGCATCCGCACCGGCGAGACTAATGAGGCGGCCGTTTAGCGGCCGGACGCCGCTGTTTAGCGGGACGCCTTAAGAAGCACCAGAACCGCGCCGCTGCCGCCCTGCGCGGCCGGCGCCTCGCAGAAGGCGAGCAGCTCTTCCCGCGCCGGCAGCCGTTCTCCCAGCAGGGCTCTGAGCACCAGCCCCTTGCCGGGCACGATCCGGACGCACCGCATCCCTTGCGCGACGCAATGCCGCAGGAAGGCGTCGACACTGTCGGCGGCCTGATGGCGGTTCATGCCGTGCAGGTCCAGCTCGTCCTCGATGCGCCAGTGGCCGCGGCGCAGCTTGCGCAGCAGGTCGGGCGAATGCCCGTCGCTCAGGTACTTGAGCGGCTCGCCGGCCGCGTCAGGCGGCGAGCCCATCGAGGTACTTCTCGGCGTCGAGAGCGGCCATGCAGCCGCTGCCGGCGCTGGTGACGGCCTGGCGATAGACGTGGTCCTGCACATCGCCGGCGGCGAACACGCCGGGCACGCTGGTCGCGGTGGCGAGGCCCTCGCGGCCGCCGCGGGTGATGATGTAGCCGTTCGTCATCTCCAGCTGCCCGGCGAAAAGCTGCGTGTTCGGCGTGTGCCCGATTGCAACGAACAGGCCCTTGGCGTGAATGCTGCGCCCATCGCCGGTCTTGAGCATCTTCACGCGCACGCCGGTGACCCCGCTGGCATCGCCCTGCACCTCCTCTACGACCGCGTCCAGCGCGAGAGAGATCTTGCCTTCGACGACGCGCTTCATCAGCTTGTCGATCATGATCTTCTCGGCGCGGAACTTGTCGCGGCGGTGGACCAGGACCACGCTGCGGCACATGTTGGCCAGGAACAGCGCCTCCTCGACGGCGGTATTGCCGCCGCCGACCACCACCACGTCCTGGTTCTTGTAGAAGAACCCGTCGCAGGTGGCGCAGGCCGACACCCCCCGCCCCATGAACTGCTGCTCCGAGGCAAGGCCGAGGTACTTGGCCGAGGCTCCGGTCGCGATGACCAGCGAGTCGCAGGTGTAGGTGCCGGCGTCGCCTTCCAGGACGAAGGGCAGGCGCCCGAGCTTGACCGTATGGACGTGATCGGCGATGACTTCGGTCTCGAAGCGCTCGGCGTGCTGCTGGAAGCGCTGCATCAGCTCCGGGCCCTGCACGCCGCCGGCATCGGCCGGCCAGTTGTCGACGTCGGTGGTGGTCATGAGCTGGCCGCCCAGGGCGATTCCGGTAATCAGCACCGGCCGCAGGTTGGCGCGCGCGGCGTACACGGCCGCGGTGTAGCCCGCGGGGCCGGACCCGAGGATGAGCAGGCGGGCGTGGCGCGTCGGCATTGGAGAAAACGCTTGTTCTCAGACGGAAAATTCGATCACGGATTATAATCCGGTCACAGGAGACATTCCGGCTATGGCGACGATGGTCTCGACGGCGGTGCTGAAGGCGGTGCCGCTGTTCGCGAGTTTTCCCGAGGAGCAGCTGCGCATGCTCGCGATGGTGGTGACGCGTCGCAGCGCGCCGCGCTCGACCACCATCATTTCGGGCGGCGATGCCACCGATTCCCTCTACATCGTGCTCTCGGGACGGCTCAAGGTGATGATGAGCGACGCCGAAGGCAAGGAAGTGATCCTCACCATCCTCGGCGCGGGAGAGTTTTTCGGCGAGATGGGCCTGATCGACGACGCACCGCGCTCGGCGAGCGTGGTCACCATCGAGCCCTGCGAGCTGCTTTCGATCGCCAAGCGCGATTTCAAGAAATGCCTGGCGGAGAACTTCGAGATGGCGATGGGGGTGATGCGCAGCCTGGTGCGGCGCTTGCGCGAGGCCGACCGCAAGATCGGCAGCCTGGCGCTGCTCGACGTGTACGGCCGGGTGGCGCGGCTGCTGCTCGACATGTCCGAGAACGTGAACGGCGAGCGGATCGTGACCAAGCGCCTGCCCAAGCAGGACATCGCCAAGATGATCGGCGCCTCGCGCGAAATGGTCAGCCGGGTGATGAAGGACCTGCAGATGGGGGGCTACATCGAGATGCGCGGCTCGAACATCGTCCTTCGCGACACCATCATGCTGCCGGAGTGATCCGGTGAGATGGGCGTAGCACACAAGTCCGCGGCACCCCTGCCGGCAAAGCTCGCCAGCCTGCTGCGCGAAGCCAAATGGCTGGCGCTGGTCGCGCTGGCGATGTATCTCTTGCTGATCTTCGCCACCTTCCAGCGCGGCGACCCCGGCTGGTCGCACAGCGCGACCGACGCCGTGACGCGCAACGCCGGTGGGGTCGTCGGCGCCTGGCTGTCCGACGTGCTGCTGTATGTCTTCGGCGTCTCGGCGTACTGGTGGGTGGCGCTGTGCGCCTACGTGGTGGCGTGGGGCTACCGGCGCATCGACGGTTCTTCGCTCATCGACCGCCGGCCGCTGTGGCTTTCGTTCGTCGGGTTCGCCGTCCTTCTCGCCTCGAGCGCCGCGCTCGAGTTCCTGCGGCTGCACAGCCTGCCCGCCGAGCTGCCGCTCGGACCGGGGGGCGTGCTCGGCGACGTCATCGGCCGCGCGCTGGCTGGGACTCTGGGGCTGACCGGGGCGACGCTGCTGCTGCTGACTCTGGTTGCGGTCGGGTTCAGCCTGTTCACCGGGATTTCATGGCTGGCGGTGGCGGAATTCACCGGCTCGGCGCTCGAGGCGGGCTATAGCCTCGCGTTGCGCGCCTGGGAGCGGCGCCGCGACCGCAGGCTCGGCGAGCTGGCGCGCGAGGAGCGCGAAGCGGCCGTCGAAACCGAAAAGAAGCGCGAGGAGGACCACCCGCCCTTGCGCATCGAGCCGCCAGTGCTCGAGATCCGCAAATCCGAGCGCGTACAGAAGGAAAAGCAGGCGCCCCTGTTCGATGAGCTGCCCGACACGCCGCTGCCGCCGCTCAAGCTGCTCGACGAGGCGAAGCACGACGCGCAGCAGCTCACCCAGGAGACGCTCGAGTTCACTTCGCGCCTGATCGAGAAGAAGCTGTCCGACTTCGGGGTGGTGGTGAAGGTTCTGGCGGCGTATCCGGGGCCGGTGATCACGCGCTACGAGGTCGAGCCGGCGGTTGGCGTGAAGGGCAGCCAGATCGTCGGCCTGGTGAAGGACCTGGCGCGCGCGCTGTCGGTCGTGTCGATCCGGGTGGTCGAGACCATTCCAGGCAAGTCCTGCATGGGCCTGGAGATTCCCAACCCCCACCGGCAGACGGTGCGTCTGTCCGAGATCGTGAGCTCCGAGGCGTACCACGCGCTGCACGCGCCGCTGGCGCTTGCGCTTGGCAAGGACATCGCCGGAAATCCGGTGGTGGTGGACCTCGCGAGGATGCCGCACCTGCTGGTGGCGGGTACCACCGGTTCGGGCAAATCGGTGGCGCTCAACGCCATGATCCTGTCGCTGCTTTACAAATCCGAGCTGCGGCAGGTGCGCCTGATCCTGATCGATCCGAAGATGCTCGAGCTCTCGGTCTACCAGGACATCCCGCATCTGCTGGCGCCGGTGGTCACCGACATGAAGCACGCCGTCAACGCGCTCACCTGGTGCGTCGCGGAGATGGACCGGCGCTACAAGCTGATGAACTGGATCGCGGTGCGCAACCTGTCGGGCTTCAATCACAAGGTGGCCGAGCGCAAGATCGAAGACCCGTTTACCGTCGATTCGGGCACGCCGCAGCCGCTGCAGCCGATGCCCCACATCGTCGTGGTGATCGACGAGCTCGCCGATCTGATGATGGTGGTCGGCAAAAAGGTCGAGGAGTTGATTGCGCGGCTCGCGCAAAAGGCCCGAGCCGCTGGAATTCACCTGGTGCTCGCCACGCAGCGGCCCTCGGTGGACGTGATCACCGGCCTGATCAAGGCCAACATCCCGGCACGCATCGCGTTCCAGGTTTCGTCCAAGGTCGACTCGCGCACCATCCTCGACCAGTCGGGCGCCGAAGCGTTGCTCGGCGCCGGCGACATGCTCTACCTGCCGCCGGGGACCGGCCTGCCTCAGCGGGTGCACGGCGCCTTCGTCGCCGATCACGAAGTGCATAGCGTGGTCGAGCACCTGAAGAGCATGGCGAGGCCCGAGTACCTGGGCGAAGTGCTCGAGCCGCCTGGCGCCGAGGACGCTGGCGCCGGCGAGGGGGAGCCTACCGGAGAAAAGGACCCGCTGTACGATCAGGCGGTCGAGATCGTGTTGCGCACGCGGCGGCCGTCGATCTCGCTGGTGCAACGCCACCTGCGCATCGGTTATAACCGCGCAGCGCGCCTTATCGAGGACATGGAGCGCGCGGGCATGGTTTCGGCGATGCAGTCGAATGGCAACCGCGAGGTGCTGGTTCCCGCCAAGGCGGAGTGATTTCCGATGCGTTTTCTAGCTCTCGTCGCATGCGTATTTCTATTTCCGGGTGAG
>DASQGB010000004.1:0-5890 GCA_035632815.1 Burkholderiales bacterium
GACCTCGCCGTTCTGCGTCGCGATATCGCCGCGCTGGTCCTGCCAGATGGCCGCGATACGCTCGCACAGATCGGCAAAGCCCGGCAGGCCGTAGCGCGCGTCCTTCGGAAAGTAGGTGCCGCCGAAGAACGGCGTGCCGTCGGGCGACAGGAACATGGTGAGCGGCCAGCCGCCGGAACGCTGCGCGAGCATCTGGTGGGCGGTTTGGTAGATCTGGTCCAGGTCGGGCCGCTCCTCGCGATCGACCTTCACGTTGACGAAGAGCCGATTCATCACTTCAGCCACCGCCGGATCCTCGAAGCTCTCTTGCGCCATTACGTGGCACCAGTGGCAGGCCGAGTACCCCACCGACAGCAGGATCGGCTTGTCCTCGCGGCGCGCGCGCTCGAGCGCTTCGGGGCCCCAGGGGTACCACTCCACCGGATTGCCTGCGTGCTGCTGGAGATACGGGGAGGTTTCGCGCGCGAGTCGATTGGCCATGGCACAAAGCAAAACCCCCGCCGTGGCGGGGGTCTCGACCGGTGGCGGCGAGCTTACTTGATCGGCCGGGTGAAGGGGAAGACCTTGGTGAAGCCGAGGATGTCGGTGAGCAGCAGCACGAGGAACACGATGAGAATCACGCCGAGGATGTCGGCGCCGCCGGCGGGCAGCGCGTCGATCCTCGCGGCGAGCTGCGCCGCCTCGTCGTCGGTGAGCGCGGCGACGCGCGCCTTCACGTCCGCCGGGCTGACGCCATGGGCCTGCAGCTGGGCGCGCACGTCGGCGCGATCGAGGAGGCTGGCAATGCGGCCGCGCTCGCCGGCCGCGGCGACCGCGTCGGTGGGGATGATTCCCGCCTGCGCGGGCAGCGGCAATCCGAGCCCGCCAATGCTGACGATGAGCAGGCTGGCGATAAGGCGGCGAAGCGTGGCGATCATTTCTTATCTCCCGTTGGGTTTTGACGACGCTTGCCAGCTTAACATCGGCGCCGATGGCTGATCTACCGCCGCCGCAGGAGGTGTTGCGTTTCTGGTTCGACGCGCCCAAGTCCTGGTTCGCCAAGGAGCAGAGCTTCGACGCCGCGGTCCGGGAACGCTTCCTCCTGCTGTACGGGCAGGCCGCGGCCGGGCGCCTAGCGCACTGGAAGGCCGCGCCCGGCTCTTGCCTCGCGCTGATCCTCGTGCTCGATCAGTTCCCGCGCAACATGTTCCGCGGCACCGCGCGCGCTTTCGCGGCCGACGCGCTCGCGCTCGATGCGGCACGGCATGCGGTGGCGAGCGGGTACGACCGGGGGATGCCGCCGGCGCAGCGCATGTTCGTCTACCTGCCTTTCGAGCACAGCGAGTCGCCAGACGACCAGGGGCGCGCCTGCGAGCTCACCGAACCTTTGACCGCCTTCCCCGACAGTGCCGAAGCGCACCGCTACGCGCTCGCGCACCGCGAGATCGTACGGCGCTTCGGACGTTTCCCGCACCGCAATGCCATCCTTGGACGCCCCAGCACGCCCGAGGAAATCGAGTTCCTGAAAGGACCGGGCTCGACCTTCTAGTCGGCGTCGGTAATGGCGCCTTTGCTGGCGGTACCGACCAGCTTGCGGTACTTGGCGAGCAGGCCCCGAGTGTAGCGCGGCTTGGGCGGGTTCCATTTCTTGCGCCGCGCGGCAAGCTCTTTCGCCGCCACGTTGAGCTGGAGCAGCAGTCTTTTCGCGTCGATGGTGATGGAGTCGCCCTCCTTCACTAGCGCGATGGTGCCGCCGACGTAGGCTTCGGGCGCGACATGGCCGACGACCATGCCCCAGGTGCCGCCGGAGAAGCGCCCGTCGGTGAGCAATCCCACCGACTCGCCCAGCCCCTGGCCGATCAGCGCCGAGGTGGGCGCCAGCATCTCCTGCATGCCGGGGCCGCCTTTCGGGCCTTCGTAGCGGATCACGATGACGTCGCCGGCCTTGATGCGCTTGGCCATGATCGCCTTCATGCACGCGTTCTCGGAATCGAACACCCGGGCCGGCCCGGTGATCACCGGATTCTTCAGGCCGGTAATCTTCGCGACGCAGCCCTCGGTCGCGAGGTTGCCTTTCAGGATGGCGAGGTGGCCGTCCTTGTACATGGGCTTGGACCACGGCCGAATCACGTCCTGGTCCTTGCGCGGTTCGGCCGACACGTCCTTCAGCATCTCGGCCATCGTCTTGCCGTGGATGGTCATGCATTCGCCGTGCAGCACCCCGTTCTCGAGCAGGATCTTCAGCACCTGCGGCACGCCGCCGGCGCGATGGAAATCGACCGCCACGTAGCGCCCCGAGGGCTTGAGGTCGCACAGCACCGGCACCTTGCGGCGCACGCGCTCGAAGTCATCGATGGTCCACTTCACCCCCGCGGCCGACGCGATCGCCAAGTAGTGGAGGACAGCATTGGTGGAGCCGCCAGTTGCCATCACCAGCGCGATCGCGTTCTCGATCGACTTGCGGGTGATGATGTCGCGCGGCTTGAGGTCGTTCCTCACGGCATCGACCAGCACGCGCGCGGACTCCTCGGACGAGTCGGCCTTTTCCGCGTCCGGCGCCGCCATCTGCGAGGAGCCGAGCAGGCTCACGCCGAGCGCCTCGAACGAAGAGCTCATGGTGTTGGCGGTGTACATGCCACCGCAGGCGCCGACGCTGGGACAGGCGTTCTTCTCGATGCCCTGGAAGTCCTCCTCGCTCATCTTCCCGGCGGTGAACGAGCCCACCGCCTCGAACGCCGACACGATGGTGAGGTCCTTGCCCTTCCACTTGCCCGGCTTGATGGTGCCGCCGTAGACGTAGATCGACGGCACGTTCATGCGCGCCATCGCCATCACGCCGCCGGGCATGTTCTTGTCGCAGCCGCCGACGATCAGCACGCCGTCCATCGCCTGGCCGTTGACGCTGGTCTCGATCGCGTCTGCGATCACCTCGCGCGAGACCAGCGAATACTTCATCGCCTCGGTGCCCATGCCGATGCCGTCGGTGACGGTCGGCACGCCGAACACCTGCGGCTTGGCGCCGGCCTGCTCGAGCGCGCTGATAGCGCGGTCGACCAGCGGCTGGATGCCGGCGTTGCAGGGATTCATCGTCGAATGGCCGTTGGCCACGCCCACGATGGGTTTTTCAAAGTCGCCGTCGCCGAAGCCGACGGCGCGCAGCATGGCGCGGTTCGGCGAGCGCGCCACGCCATGGGTGATCAGTCTGGAGCGTCGGTTCTGCGCGTCTGCCATGATTTGTTGCCTCCGGGACGCGAAGTCTACGACCGGAGGGCAATACTGATCCAATACAATAAGTAGCTTCTGTAATACGTATTGGGTATGGATCTTCCCGACACCCGCCAGCTGCGCTACTTCGTCGCGCTCGCCGAAAGGCTGCACTTCGGCCGCGCCGCGGCGGCGCTGCACATCTCGCAGCCGCCGCTGTCGCGCGCCATCCGCGGCCTCGAGGAGCAGCTCGGCGCGCGGCTGCTGACGCGCTCGCGGCGCAAGGTGGAGCTCACGCCAGAAGGCGCCCGGTTCTACGACGAGGCGAAGCGCCTGCTCGACCAGCTCGAGCGCGCGGCGCGCGAGGTCGGCGCCATGGCTGCCGGGGAGAGCGGCCGGCTGCGCCTGGGCTTCGTCTCGCTCGCCGATTACGGCGTGCTGCCGGGCCTGTTGAAAGCCTTCAAGGCGGCGCGGCCCGGGGTTTCGCTCGCGCTGCGCGAAATGCTCTCGCCCGAGCAGGCCGCCGCGCTCGCCGCAGGGGAGCTCGATTTCGGCCTGCTGCTGCCGCCGGTGGCCGGCGAGCTCGAGCACCTCGTCGTGCAGAGCGAGAAGTTCGTCGCAGCCTTGCCGGCGCGCCACGCCGCCGCTCGCCGGCGCGGGCGGGTCGCGATGCGCGATCTGGCCGGCGAGGCGTTCGTCATGGTGCCGCGCGAGATCGCGCCGGGCCTCTACGATATAGTCGCCGGGCTGGCCGAACGCGCGGGCTTTTCCCTACAGCTGGCGCAAGAGGCAATACAGATGCAGACCGTGGTGAGTCTGGTGTCGAGTGGACTGGGCGTGGCGATCGTGCCGGCCTCGATCGCCAATTTGGGCCGCCGCGGCGTGGTCTATCGCGAGCTCGCCGACGCGCACCCGCGGCTCGACCTGTGGCTGGCGTGGCGTCGCGGCGGGCTCGGCGCCACGGCGCGCGACTTCGTTGCCAACGCGCGGCGCATTGCTCGCTAGCACACCATGCTGATCCATCCGAACATCGACCCGATCGCGTTCTCGATAGGCCCGCTCGCGGTGCGCTGGTACGGCCTCATGTATCTCGCCGGCTTCGCCGCCGGCTGGTGGCTGGGCTTGCGCAGAATCTCCAAGGGCATGGCGCCGGTCAACCGGCAGCAGTTCGACGACCTGCTGTTCCTCGCGGTGCTCGGCGTGATTCTCGGCGGCCGGCTGGGCTACGTCCTGTTCTACAAGCCCGGCTACTATCTCTCGCATCCACTGGAAATCTTCGCCATCTGGCAGGGCGGCATGTCGTTCCACGGCGGGCTGCTGGGCGTGATGCTGGCGATGTGGCTCGCCGCGCGACGCCACAACGTCGATTACCTGCGCCTGATGGACTTCGTCGCGCCGCTGACGCCGCTGGGCATCGCCGCCGGCCGGCTCGGCAACTTCATCAACGGCGAGCTTTGGGGCCGCACCACCGATCTGCCCTGGGGCATGGTGTTCCGCGGCGCCGGCGACGCGCCGCGGCATCCTTCGCAGCTGTACCAGTTCGCGCTCGAAGGCCTGGCGCTGTTCGCGCTGCTGTGGTGGTTCTCATCGAAACCGCGCCCGCGCGGCCAGGTCTGCGCGCTGTTCCTGCTCGGCTACGGCGTGCTGCGCTTCGCGGCCGAGTTCGGTCGCGAGCCCGACGCCTACCTCGGCTACCTCGCGCTTGGCCTCACCATGGGTCAGTGGCTGTGCATCCCCCTCATCGTCGGGGGTCTCGGGCTGTTCGCGTGGAGTCGACGCTAGAGCCGGTTCTCGGGGCGGTGTTCCCCGTGTTCGGCTTGGTCGCCTGCGGCTTCCTCGCCGGGCGCTTCGGCATCGTCACGCAGGCTTCCAGCGAAGCCCTCAACCAGTTCGTCTATGCCTTTGCGCTGCCGGCAATGCTGTTCATCGCGGTCTACCGAGGCTCGCTCGACGAGATCCTCAGTGGCAGCTTCCTGCTTTGCGTGATCATCGCGACGCTGGGCACGGCGCTGGTAGGGTTCGCGGTGTCGTACTTTCTCGCCGGCGCGCCGCCCGCCGAGAGCACCTTGCGCGCGCTGAACGCGTCCTTCGCCAATACCGGCTACCTGGGCATTCCGCTGGTGACCGTAGCGTACGGCGAGCGCGCGGCGCTGCCGGCGGCGCTCGCCACGGTAGCGACCAACATCTTCTCCTTCGCGCTTGCCATCGTGCTCCTCGAGCGTTTCGCGAATCCGGCTAACCCGAGCACTGGACGCGCGCTCCTCGGGGTCGTAAAAAGCCCGCTCATCTGGCCAATCGCGCTCGCCATTGCGCTGGTCGCGCTGGAAGTGCAGGTGCCGCTGCCGGTCGATCGCCTGGCGGGCCTGCTCGCCGCGGCCGCCGGGCCTTGTGCGCTCTTCGCCATCGGACTGTTCGTGTCGCAGCTTTCGATCCGGGAAGGCATCGTCGCGAGCTGGCCGAGCGCCGCGCTCAAGCTGCTGCTGCATCCGGTGCTGACGGCGCTGCTGGTCTACTGGGTCCTGCCGGTGGAACCGTTCTGGGCCAAGATCGCCGTGGTGTGCGCCAGCCTGCCGCTCGGCGCCACCGCCTTCGTGCTCGCGCAGCGCTACAAGCTGCTCGAAGCCGAGACCTCGACCGGCGCGGTGATTTCGACGGCAGCCTCCGTGCTCACTGTTTCGCTGGTTATGGCGCTGCTCGCGGGACGCTA
>DASQGB010000005.1:0-4553 GCA_035632815.1 Burkholderiales bacterium
TTCATTTATCTTCAAAAAAGGCATTGCAGGCTGCACTGCAGATGGCGCAGATTTTTCCGCACATCGATTTCAGGCGAGAGGTCACGATCGGCCATCTCATGCTGGACGTCAGCTCGAAAAGCGGAGTGCTGGCCAAAGTGAATCCTCCGATCCGGCCGCGCGAGGATGTCGAGTTCCTGTGGGAGAAGCTGCTCGAGGGCAAGGTCGATTGGGTGGTGAGCGACCACGCCTGCTGCCGCCACGAGACCAAGGCGGCGAAAAATGCGCTCGGCAACATATGGCTCGCCAAGGCAGGTTTCGGCGGTACCGAGTACCTCTTGCCTTCACTAGTATCGGAAGGAACGCGGCGCGGTTTGTCGCTGAACAGGATCGCGGCACTTACCAGTGCGAATGCCGCCAGGCGCTTCGGCCTGAACTCGAAAGGTGACATCGCTCCGGGCTTCGATGCGGACCTGGCGCTGGTGGATCCGCGCGAGCGCTGGACCATCCGGGCAGAAGGCTCGGAGTCGACCCAGGGCTATACGCCGTTCGAAGGAATCGAGCTTTCCGCCCGGGTAAAGGCCACTTTCCTGCGTGGCGCGCTGGTATGCGAGAACGCCAAGGTCATGGGCAAGCCGCGCGGACGTTACCTGCACCGGCCCACGCATGGAAACTCTTGACGGCTTAGTGGGTGCAATCGGCAACACGCCGCTCATCCGGCTGCGCGGCGGCTCGATCAAGGACCGTGCCGCGCTCTGGCGAGGGACGCGAGTACCGCCTGCAGGACGTCGATGTTGGCCGGCTTGACGAGATGGTGGCTGAAGCCGGCCGACTCGGTCTGGCGGCGAGTGTCCTGCTGTCCCCACCCCGTGAGCGCGATGAGCACGATGTCGCGCGCATCGGAACGGGCGCGGATGCGTCGGGCGACCTCAAGGCCGTCCATGTCGGGCATGCCGAGGTCGAGGAAGACGGCCGCTGGCCGAAATGCGACGAGCGCGTCGAGCGCGGCTTGGCCATCGTGGCTGACGACAACCTCGGCGCCGAGCATTCGCAGCACGGCGCCCAGGCTGTCCGCCGCGTCCCGGTTGTCGTCCACAACCAGGATGCGCGGCAAGCCGCGGACCTCGCCGGCGACGGCCGCGGTCCTCTTTTCGCTTGCGGCAGCCCTGCCCGCCACAGGCAGGCGCACGACGAACTCGCTTCCCTGGCCTGCGCCTGCGCTCCGCGCCGTCACGCTGCCGCCGTGCATCTCGATCAGGCTGCGCACGAGCGTCAGCCCGATGCCGAGGCCGCCCTGCGCGCGGCTGTCGCGGTCGTCGGCCTGCACGAACATGTCGAACACGCGGAGCAGCGCCGCGGCAGAAATGCCGATCCCGGTGTCGGTGACCGTGACCACGGCACTGTCGCCTTCGCGCCGCGCCTCGATGGCGATCCGGCCGCCGGCGTCGGTGTACTTCACGGCGTTGTTCAACAGGTTCGCAAAGACCTGGGCGAGCCGCACCGCATCGGCCTCGACGACGAGCGGGCCCGGCGGCAGCGTCACCATGAGCGCGTGCTTCGCGGATTCGGCCAGCGGGCGGTTGGTCTCCACGGCGGCGGCGATGACCGCGGCGAGATCCACCGCCTCCTTGCGCAGCTCGATCTTGCCGCTCGTAATACGCGAAACCTCCATCAGGTCGTCGACCAGGCGCACCATGTGGTTGATCTGGCGATCCATCATCTCCCACACCGGCGCCTGGGGATGGCCGGCGGCCGAGAGGCGCAGCAGGCTTACCGAGTTGCGGATCGGCGCGAGCGGATTGCGCAGCTCGTGGGCGAGCGTCGCCAGGAATTCATTCTTGCGCTGATCGGCCTGCTCGCGCTCCTGGAGGTGGGATCGCGTTTCGTACTGGCGCTCGCGCGCACGCAGGGCGCTGCGCACCGCGCTGGCGAGCGCCGAGACGCGCACCGGGCGCTCGAGGAGCGTGACGTTCCCCAGCGTGGCCACCGCCCGGGCGACCGCTGCGGAGTCCGCGCCGGCGCGGGTCAGCAGCAGGACCGGGAGATCGGACCACGGCGGCTGCCGCGCGATCAACGCCGCAAGCCCGCCCTCGACCTCGACGATCGCCTCTTCCGCGACCAGGACTGCGGCCGCGCCGCGCCCGAGCTCGCGCGCCAGGGATTCGGGATCCGGGCACGCGACGCAGGCGACGCCTTCCTTGTGCAGCATGGCCGCCACCAGCGACGCATCCTTGCCGACGGGCGCGAGGACCAGCAGCCGGCGCTCGACGCGCTCGCCCGCCAGCTCGCTCACGGCTTCGATTTCTTCTCCGGCACGCCGGTGAGCACGCCGCGGTAGTCGCGAAGCGGCTCGCCGACCTTGATGCGCCCGCCCTTCATCACGAACTCGCGGATGGTGCGCTCGTGCTCCCCGCCGCGCATCTTGACCACCGAGATCGCCTGCCTGACCTCGCCGTCGGCCTCGAAAAAGCGCAGCAGCAGGACCGCGTCGGCCAGATAGCTCGCGTCGACCGGCGCGCTCATCTGGCTGCCGATCAGTCCCCGGTGCGCGGCGACCAGAACCGTGGCCACGCCTTGCTGCCCCAGGTACGTGAGCAGCTCGTGCATCTGGACGATGAGGAACTTCTCGTCGGGCATCGAGTTGAGGTAGCCGTTCAAGCTGTCGATCACCAAAATCGACGCCCGCCGCTGCTCGACCGCCTGGCGGATGGCATGGACGAATTCACCGGGCGAAAGCTCGGCGGGATCCACCTGCTGCACGGAGATGCGGCCTGCATCGACGTGCTTCTGCAAGTCGACCCCGAATCCCGCCATGCGGCTGAAAAGCGTATTGGAGCTCTCGTCGAAGATGAACAGGGCGGCATGCTCGCCGCGCTCGGCGGCTTTCGCGGCGAACAGCGCGGTGATGGTCGATTTTCCCGTCCCGGCCGCTCCGTGGATCAGCGTGCTCGTGCCGCGCTCCAATCCGCCGCCGAGGAGCGTGTCGAGGCCCGCGACGCCGCTCGGCATGCGCTCGCGGTTGGACTCCTTGCGGTGCTCGGCGGCGACCAGCCGCGGATACACTTGCAGCCCGCCGCGGCGGATCGCGTAGTCGTGGTAGCCGCTGCGGAAGTCGCTGCCGCGATACTTCATGACACGCAGCCGCCTGCGCGTGCCGCCGAAATCCGGCATCGTGTGCTCGAGCAGCAGGGCGCCGTGCGCGATGCTCTGCACCTGCAGGTCGTTCTCGCCCGAGGTCATGTCGTCGAGCAGCAGCACCGTGCAGCGCCGTCCGGTGAAGAACTGCTTCAGCGCCAGGACCTGGCGGCGGTAGCGCAGCGCGTTGCCCGCGAGCAGCCGCAGCTCAGACATCGAGTCGAACACGATGCGCACCGGCTTCACCTTGCCGACGTCATCCAGGATCTTCTGCGTCGTCAGCGACAGCTCGACCTCGGAGGGGTGGAACACCGTGTACTGCTCGCCCGGCTCGAGGCTGCTCTCCGACGGCAGCACCTCGCGGATTGAAATGCCCTGCAGCGACCAGCCGTGCGACGCGGCAACGCCCCTGATCTCCTCTTCAGTCTCGGACAGCGTCACGTAGAGCACGGGCTCGCCTAGCCGCGCCCCTTCGAGCAGGAACTGGAAGGCGAGCGTGGTCTTGCCCGAACCCGGCATGCCTTCGACCAGGTACAGGCGATGCGGCGTCAGCCCGCCGCTCAGGATTTCATCGAGGCCCTGGACGCCGGTCGCCGCAAGCGGCAAGGGTGCGGTCATTTGCTCGGGAATTTTGCTGCGCAAGAAAAAGGCCAGTCTACCGAATCGCCGCGTGGCGAGTTGTAGTAACCGTTGTAGTAGTTCTTGCTACAAGCAGCGGACTGCGCTCACTTCTCATCCGGCTCTAGAGCGGTTTCTTCAGGACATTCGCGATCTCGCCGACCACGCCGCGGCGGAAAGTCAGCACGCAGACGACGAAGATCGCGCCCTGCGTGATGGTGACCCAGGCGCCGAGCTGCGCGAGATAGTTCTCCATCGAGATGATGATCAGCGCGCCCACCACCGGCCCGAAGATGGTGCCCAGGCCGCCGAGCAGCGTCATCAGCACCACTTCGCCCGACATCGTCCAGTGCACGTCGGTGAGCGAGGCGAGCTGGAACACCAGCGATTTTGTGGCGCCGGCGAGCCCGGCCAGGGTGGCTGAAAGCAGATAGGCGACAAACTTGTAGCGCACCGTGTCGTAGCCGAGCGAGATGGCGCGCGGCTCGTTCTCGCGGATCGCCTTCAGCACCTGGCCGAAAGGCGAATTGATGATGCGGTAGATCAGGAGAAAACCACCCAGGAAGATGACCAGCACGGTGCCGTACATCGCCCAGATGTTCGACAGGTCGATGAAGCCGAACAGCTTGCCGCGCGGCACCGCCTGGATGCCGTCCTCGCCATGCGTGAACTGCGCCTGCAGGTAATAGAAGTAGATCATCTGCGCGAGCGCGAGCGTGATCATCGCGAAATAGATCCCCTGCCGGCGGATGGCGAGCAGCCCCGTGACCACGCCGAGCAGCGCCGCGGCGGCCGTGCCGAACAGGATGGCGAGCTCGGGC
>DASQGB010000006.1:0-1767 GCA_035632815.1 Burkholderiales bacterium
ATCTTCAGGCCCTGCCGTGTCTTGCCTTCGGATCCCAGATTGACCCACCGCAGGTCGAACGGCTTGGAAGCGCTGAACAGGTGGAGTTGGCCGACCAAGTCGGCAATATGCTCGCGCGCCCGCGCGATCTTCATCCTGGGCGATGTGAACTGTTTATTGCTCATGGGGTCCGGGGTGGAATAATAGCCCCAGGAGGAAAGGACCCATGAGCGACTGGAGAGACATCCGCACCTGGAGCCGAGGCGAGATGATGAAGCGCGTGGCGCGCTTCAAGGCGCTGAAGGGCTCGGACGGCGGCCTGCCCGACAGCAAGCTGCCCGAGTGCCGTCGCAAGCTCTTCGCGGTCATCGGCTTCCAGCCGCCGATGACCGACAACGCGGCCGCCACCTCCCCGGTGGGAGCGGACGCCTCCACCATGCCGGCGATCTCGATCGCCGAGGGCTTCAACCTGGGCTATTGCAAGGCGAGACCCGGCAAGGGGCCGCTGATGCACAACCACGACACGAACGAGACCTTCATCGCCATGACCGGACGCTGGCGCTGCGAGTGGAACGAGGGCCAAGCGATGGAATCGGTCGACCTCGGGCCCTACGACGTGATCTCGTTCCCCACCGGCGTCGCGCGGCGCTTCATGAACGTGACCTACGACGAGCCCGAGCGCGAGCACCTGCTGATGTTCATCATCGGCGGCGACCAGCCGCAGGCCGAGTTCACGCCGCTCGCGATGCAGCGCTGCGAAGAGTTTTCCAGAGCGCGAGCGCCACGAAAAGCGTCGCGAGCGCCAGCGCAATCCCGGCGAGCGCCGTCCAGACCGGCGAGCGGTGCTCCTGCGCGTAGCGCGCGGCCGCGTAAGCGAGCGCGTCGAGCGGAAAGGTGAACGCCCACCACGCCGCGGTGAAGGGCCAGCGCCAGAAGCGCCTTGCATAGACCAGGAGCGCGGCCGCCAGCACCAGGCCGAAGAAATACAGGTTTTCCAGGAACGCCAGCTCCGGGAAAAGCGCTGCGCCATTGGCATAAATCAGCGACGGCGGCACGAGGAGGATGAACCAGCTCGGTCGCAACGCTTCGGCCATCGGCGGCCCGAGGACCGCGCGGAAGAAAAGCAGCGCCATCAGCAGCGGCGTCGCCGCGGCCGAGACGCCGAACAAAAAGCGCGACGCCTCGAGCTGCCCGAGCGCGATGCCGGGTCCCGGTACCACGATGCCCCCGACCAGGATGACGAGCCAGCCCGCGTTGACCTGCCCGAGCTCGATGCCGCCGCAGAGCCAGCGATACAGCGCCCACACCTGGAAGGCAAGCAACAACGCTGCGCTGCCCCACCAAAGGAAACCTGCGATCGAAGGCAGGTAGGGCGCCAACCCTCCCGCCACCAGCGTCATGCCCACCGGCAGCGTGCCGCAGAAACCGATCTTGACCGGGTTGGTGAACTCCTCGCGCACGACCGAGGGGTAGCGAAAGATTTTTATCGCGTATCCCACGCTAAGAACCACGAATGCAACCAGGCCCAGAAAAACCCACAGCTCGGTGAAGTAGGCGGGCGCGCGGAACACGCCGGGGAAAAGGGATGCGGCCGCGCGGGCGCTTAGCCCCAAGCCGGCGAGGCCCATGACCGCGCCGAACAGCCCGATGGGAAGCTCTCGGATCACTCGATCTTGATGCCGGCGTCCTTCACCACCGCCGCCCACTGCTTGACCTCGCGGACGATCTGCGCACCGAGCTCTTCGCTGCCCAGCGGCAGCGGCGTCGCGCCCAGGCGGGCGAAGTGTT
>DASQGB010000007.1:0-4978 GCA_035632815.1 Burkholderiales bacterium
GCCGCCGCCGGCCGCCGCGGAGATCTTCAGGAACTCGCGTCGCGTCGTCATGCCTTGGCTTTTTTCGCCGCGGCATGAATCGCGGTGCGCACGCGCGCATAGGTCCCGCAGCGGCAGATGTTGGTCATCGCCTCGTCGATCTGCTGGTCGGTCGGGTCGGGCTCCTTGCGCAGCAGCGCGACCGCCGCCATGATCTGCCCGCCCTGGCAGTAGCCGCATTGCGGCACCTGGTGGTCGATCCAGGCCTGCTGCACCGGGTGCAGCCTGCCACGGCTCGCCAGGCCCTCGATGGTCACGACGCTCTTGCCCTGCGCGCCGGCGACCGGGAACGCGCACGAGCGCACCGGCTCGCCGTCGACGTGCACCGTGCAGGCGCCGCACTGGGCGATGCCGCAGCCGAACTTGGGTCCCTTCACGTCGAGCACGTCGCGCAGCACCCATAGCAGCGGCATCTGCGGCTCGACATCGGCCTCGCGCGAGCGGCCATCGACGGTCAGCTTGATCATTTCAGGCCTCCATGAACTTCGGCTAGTATGCACCGCGGAGGATGCCAATGAATATCGTGCGAATCGCGGTTTTATCGCTGTGTTTCGCCGGGAGCGCCCTGGCGCAGGATGCTCCCTATCCGGGCAAGCCGATCCGCATCATCGTGGGATACTCGGCAGGCGGCGGCAACGACATCATCGTGCGCGTCATGACCCCCGAGCTTTCCAAGGGCTTGGGGCAGCCGGTGATCGTCGAGAACAAGCCCGGCGCGCAGTCGATCATCGCCGCCGAGCTCGTCGCCAAAGCCCCCGCCGACGGCTATACCCTCCTCATGGGGCCGAGCGGCCCGATGACCATCAACCCGGCGACTTACTCCAAGCTGCCCTATTCGCCGCAGCGCGATTTCGCGCCGATCTCGATGATCGCCTCCTTCCCGCTGATCGCGGTGGTCAGCCCGCAGCTGCCGGTGCGCAGCGTCAAGGAGCTGATCGACTACGCCAAGGCCAATCCGGGCAAAGCGAACTATGCTTCCAGCGCGGGCATCTTCCAGATCGCGACCGAGCTGTTCAAGCAGAAGACCGGCACGCAGTTCGAGATGATCCCGTACAAGAGCAGCGGAGAGTCGGTGCAGGCCGTGGTCGCGGGCCAGGTGACGATCACTTTCGTCGATCCCCCGCCGGCGACCGGGCCGCTGAAGGGCGGCACGCTGCGCGGGCTTGCCGTGACCGCCCCCAAGCGCCATCCGTCGTGGCCGGACCTGCCGACCTTCAAGGAGCTCGGCATCGACGTCGAGGTTCCGGTGTGGACCGCCTTCTTCGCCCCGGCGAAGACCCCGCCGGCGATCGTGGCGCGGCTGCAAAAGGAAGTGGCGCGGGTCGTCCGCACCCCCGAGGTGCGCGAGCGCTTCGCCGCCATGGGGCTCGACCCGGTCGGCGGCAGCTCCGAGGAGCTAGGGCGCCAGGTGGCGCTCGACATCGAGAAGTGGTCCGCCGTCGCAAGAGCGGCGAACATCAGGAACGACTAGCCCAATGGGGGTTCGCGGCCGGATCGCCCTTCTGGTGGTGCTGGCGGCCGCGCCCGGCCTGGCGTGGGCGCTGTATCTAGCGGCAAAGCACGACAGCGCCATCGCCGGGCTGGTGATCCTGGCGCTGCTCGTCGCCGCGGCCGGCTGGTGGGGCGCAGAGATCTTCGTCGCGGCGCGCCTGGGTAGCGTCCTCGGCGCGGCGCAGCGGCTGCAGGGCGGCGATTACGCCGCGCGCACCGGGCTCACCGACGAGGGCGACGAGCTTGCGCGGCTCGGGAGCGCGCTCGACCAGATTGCCGGCACGCTGCAGGCGAACGAGTCGTCGATGCAGCAGGCCGTCGAGCGCATGCGCGAGAGGGCGACCAGCGATCCGGTGAGCGGCCTCGCCAACCGGCACTTCATGGAGGAGCTGCTCACCCGCGACCTGTTGCGCGCCGCGCGCAAGAGCACGCCGCTCGCCGTGATCATGCTCAGCCTGGAGCGCTTCGAGGGCGGCGACGAGGTGCTGCAGCGCGTCGGAGCGCTGCTCAAGTCGGCGGTGCGCGGCAGCGACATCGCCTGCCACTACGCCGCCGGGAAATTCCTGCTGGTCCTGTCCGACGCCACCGCCGCGCAGGCAAAAGGACGCGGCGAGCAGATCGGGGGCGAGTTGAAAAAAATGGGGATTACCACTTCCTTCGGCGCGGCCGGGTTCCCGGAGGACGGCAGCGACGTGCAGACGCTCTTGCGCTGCGCCGATCGCGCGGCGTCGGCGCCTTCGCTCGATCAGCGTTCATAGCACCTGCCGCGCGATGCGCAGGCGAGTCTCGCGCATGTCGTCGCCGCGCAGCTCGCGCAGCGCGTAGCCGACGAAATCCGCCGCGACGCTCTTGCGCCAATAGAGGTCGAGGTCGGCGTTGTCCATCGGCTTCGCGCGCGAGGCGACGATGCGGCCCGCCTCTTCGATCACCTCGTCGGTCAGTTTCCTGTCCTTCAGGAAATCACCGGCCTGGTCCACCAGGAACGGCCGCGACGCGACCGCGCCCAGGGCGATCCGCGTTGTCCCGGACGCATCTACCGCGGCGGCGACGCCGAGCACCGGGAAGTCGAAAGCGCCCCGGCGACGCAGCTTCCAGTAGGTGCTCTTCGATGCTTTCTCAATTCTTATTTCGGTAAGAATCTCGTCCGGCCTGCGCTTCAGGAAATCGATTCCGTCGTTGTTGTACAGGTCCTCGAGGGCGATCTCGCGCTCGCCCGCCGCGCGAGCGAGCTTCACGCGCGCGCCGAGCGCCATCAGCGCCGGCGCGCAGTCGGTCGAGGACATCGCCACGCAGCGCTTGCTGGCCGTGGCGACCCAGCAGATGTCGCCGTCCTTCTTCAGGCAGAAGTCGATCGCCTTGCGCCACTCGTAGTTCTGGTTGTAGTAGTTGCAGCGCGTGTCGAGGCACAGGTTGCCGCCGAGCGTGCCCATGTTGCGCAGGTGCACCGTCGCCACCTGGTGCGCGGCCTGCCTGAGAGCAGTCGGGGCATTCGAATGAATGACCTGCGTCAGGGTCAGGCCGGCGCCGAACGCCGTGCCGTTTTTTCGCAGGCTTTCGATCCTCCTCAGAGAAACCAGCATCTTCGGAGCGAACTGCCGGCGCTTCATGTTGGGCAGCAGGTCGGTGCCACCCGCGATCAGCATCGCATCGGGACCTTCTGCGGCGAGGATGCTCGCCGCTTCCGCCACCGTCTTCGGCGCGCGGTACTCGAACCAGGGGAGCCTCATCATGACGCGGCCTTGACCCTGGGCCGCCCGGCCCGGAGCGCGTTGCCGTCGCCGCCTTCCCAGGGCGGCGGCACGACGACCGGTTCGGGGTACGGCACGGAAGGAAAGGACTCGGGACCGATGCGCGGCGTTTTTCCTTCGGCTTTGAGTTTCAATGCTCTCAAAACCTTGTCGGGCGTAATCGGCAGCTCGTCGATGCGCACGCCGACAGCGTCGTAGATCGCGTTCGCTACCGCGGGCATCACCGGCAGCAGCGGCCCCTGCCCGGCTTCCTTCGCGCCGAAGGGGCAATTCGGATCGGGGTCCTCGACGAGCACCGTGTCGACCTCGGGCATGTCGAGCGAGGTGAGGCTCTTGTACTCGAGCAGCGAGGGAATCTTGTGCACCAGCGCGCTCGAGAGCTTGGGCGGCAGGCGGCGGAAGATCTGCTCCTCCATCAGCGCTTCCGACAGGCCCATGTAGACGCTGCCTTCGACCTGGCCGCGCGCGAGCACCGGATTGATCGTCCTGCCGATGTCGTGCGCGATCCAGATCTTCGGCACCGTGATCCAGCCGGTGCTTGCGTCGACCTCGGCTTCGACGACGCAGGCGGTGTAGGAGTACGCCGGCGAAGGGCCGACGCCCGCGCCCTTGTAGCGCCCCGGCGAGCGCGGCGGCTTGTAGGAGCCCACCGAGCCGAGCGTGCCGAACTTCTCTTCGGCGAAGCCCACTGCTTCTACAAAGGTTATGGATTTACTTTCAAAGAAAACCTTGCCGTTAGCAAACGCGAGCCGGTCGGGCGCGACTTCGAGCTGCTCCGCAGCCGCCTCGGCAATGAGCTTTTTGATTTTTTCGGAAGCATCGATGGCAGCATTGCCCATCATCACCGTCACGCGGCTCGAGTAGGAGCCGAGGTCGACCGGAGTGATGCCGGTGTCGCCGGTGACGCAGCGCACCTCCAGCGGATCGATGCCGAGCACCTCGGCGACGATCGCCACCAGCACGTCGTCGGAGCCCTGCCCGATCTCGGTCGCGCCGCAGAACACGGTGACCTGGCCGCTGCGGTCGATGAGGAGCTGCACGCCGGTCTGCGGCATCTTGTTCCAGTAGACCGGCAGCCCGGCGCCGCAGAGGTACGAGCCGCAGGCGAGGCCTAAGCCTTTTCCCACAGGCAATTTCTTGTGGCGGTTGTTCCAGTCCGAACGCTGCACCACCTGGCGGATGCACTCGGCGAGGCCGATCGAGCCGATCTTCAGCCAGTTGGCCGTCAGCGCATTTGCTTTCAATACGTTCTGTAAACGCAATTCAGCGGGGTCGACGCCGAGCGCCTCGGCGATCCTGTCGAGCTGGACTTCCTGGCCGAAGCGCGGCTGCGGCGTGCCGTGGCCGCGCTTGGGGCCGCAGGGCGGCTTGTTGGTGAACACGCGCGCCGCCTCGAACTTGTAGCGCGGCAGCTCGTAGGTGACGGTCTGCAGCGCGCCGGTGTAGAAGGTGCTCGCCACGCCGTAGGAGCCGTAGCCGCCGCCGTCGACCAGCGTCTGCACGTGCATCCCGGTGAGCTTGCCTTCCTTGGTGACGCCGGTGCGCATCTTCATCAGCACCGGGTGGCGGCCGCGGTGCATGTAGAACACTTCCTCGCGGTTGAGGCAGATCTTCACCGGCCGGCCGAGCACCGCCGCCGCCTTGCCGGCCACCATCTCGTGGTTGCAGACGTCGCACTTGCCGCCGAAGCCGCCGCCGTT
>DASQGB010000008.1:0-3823 GCA_035632815.1 Burkholderiales bacterium
CAGATCGCCGAGTACCTGCACAAGCAGTTGGCGGACTACAAGGCTCAAGCAGGCAAGAAGCCCGCGCGCGAGAGCGCGATCATGGCACCGATGGTGGCCAACCTGTCGGATGCTGACATGAAGGGGTTGGCTGCCTTCTACGCGGGCCAGAACCCGCGGCCGGCAAGCGCCGCCGACAAGGACCTGGCCGCGCTGGGCCAGAAAATCTGGCGCGGCGGCGTCGCGGCGAGCGGCGTGCCGGCCTGCGCCGGCTGTCACGGCCCGGCCGGTTCGGGCATACCGGCGCAATATCCCAGGCTCTCCGGGCAGTTCGCCGAATACCTCGTAGCGCAGCTCAAGGCGTTCAAGGACGGGGTTCGCGCCAACGATCCGAACGGCATGATGCGGGGGGTCGCCGCCCGCATGAGCGAGCGCGAGATCCGCGCGGTCGCGGAGTACGCGGCCGGGCTGCGGTAGGCGGGTGAAATAAAGCCCCGCCGGGCGTGTTAGTTTCTTAGGGCGGCGAACCCGCTGCCGATCCAACCCTTAGGAGAACCGGATGAGAAAGAGCTTTTTGGCAGCCGGAACGGCCCTGGCGCTCGGCGGCATAGCGTTCAGCGCGCTCGCCCAGGTGAAGCCCGAGGTACTGGTCAAGCAGCGACAGGCGGCGATGACCTTGCAGGGCAAATACTTCGGTCCGCTCGGTGGCATGGCACAGGGGAAGGTGCCGTACGACGCCCAGGTCGTGCAGCGCAATGCGGGGTATCTCGACGTGCTGACGAAGCTGCCGTGGGATGGCTTCGATCCCAGCACGAAGGATCAGAAGAGCCAGGCGCTGCCGGAGGTCTACAGCGATCAGGCGAAGTTCAAGGAAGCTTCAGAGCGCCTGCAGAGCGAAGTGGCGAAGCTCGTCCAGGTCAGCAAGAGCGGCGACGAGAACGCGGTGAAGGGTCAGATCGGTGCGGTCGGCAAGTCCTGCGGCGGTTGCCACGACACATTCCGCCAGAAGCAATAGCGGATTGACCGTTCGAAAGCGAAGCCCCGCCCTGGCGGGGCTTTTGCTTTTCTTCTTTTGCAGCGCATCCGGCTTCGCGCAGGGCGATGCGAAGCGCGGCGAGTATCTGTCCAAGGTGGGCGGCTGCATTGGCTGCCACACCGAGGCGAAGCAGGGCGCGCTGCCCTATGCCGGCGGCCGGGCGCTCAAGACCCCCTTCGGCACCTTCTACGGCCCGAACATCACCCCGCATCCGCAGGCCGGCATCGGGCGCTGGACCGAGGCCGACTTCGCGCGCGCCATGCGCGAGGGCCGGCGGCCTGACGGCGCGCACTACTTTCCTGCTTTTCCCTACCCGTCGTTCACGCGCATCACGGACGCGGATGTGCGCGATCTGTGGGCCTACCTGAAGTCGCTCGCGCCGAGCAGCCGGCCGAGCGAGCCGCACGATCTGGGCTTTCTCTACCGCTGGCGCTTCCTGGTGGGCGTGTGGAAGTGGCTGTACTTCACGCCCGGCGCCTTCCGGCCCGATCCGAATCGCACGTCGATGCTCAATCGCGGCGCCTACCTGGTCGACGCTCTGGGTCATTGCGGCGAATGCCATACCCCCCGCAACTGGCTCGGCGGGCCGCGCCAGAAGCGCTATCTCGCAGGGGCCAAGACGCCCGACGGAAAGGCGACGTCGAACCTCACACCCGCGCGCCTGAAGAGCTGGAGTGATGCGGATCTGAAGGAATTCCTGGCGAGCGGCATGACACCGGACGGCGACGTGGTCGGCGAGACCATGGGCGAAGTGATCCGCAATACCACCAGCCAGCTCGCGCCTGCGGATCTCGACGCCCTGGTAGCCAACCTGCGCTCGCTCCCGCCATTGCCTGACGAGCCGAAATAGCGTGGAATAGGGGCCTTCCCGGCCCTGTTCCTCCGAATGAACGAAGCGCAACGCTTGGTCGAGCTGATCCCGCGGCTGCGGCGTTACGCCCGCGCGCTCGTCGGCGATCGGTCTGCAGCCGACGACCTGGTGCAGGACACTCTGGAGCGCGCATGGGCCAAGTTGCACCTCTACCGCCGCGGGACCGACCTGCGTGCATGGCTGTTCACGGTGATGCATAACGTGCACGTAAACAAGGTGCGCGCCGCGCGCGCCACGGACTCGCTCGAGGACGACATGCCCGAGCTCGCGCAGCGCGGGACGCAGGGGGATGCGCTGCTGGTACGCGATCTGGAGCGCTCGATCGCTCGCCTGCCGGCCGAGCAACGCGCAGTGCTGCTGCTCGTCACGCTCGAGGAAATGAGCTACGACGATGTCGCGCGCACGCTCGGCATCCCCATCGGCACGGTCATGTCGCGCCTGTCGCGCGCGCGCGAGAAGCTGCGCTCGATGATGCTGGGGCAGGGCATGGCTGCCAAGCTGAAGGTCGTCAGGTGACGCCCGAGTCCCAGGTCACCGAGAGCGATCTGCAGGCCTATGCCGATGGCCGCCTCGCGCCTGAGCGCCGCCCCGCCGTGGAAGCCTGGCTCGCGGCGCGGCCCGAAGACGCAGAACGCATCGCTGCCTACGAGCGCCTGCGCGCGGAGTTGCGCGCGCAATACGAACCGGTGCTCGGGGAACCGTTGCCCGATCGCCTGAAACGCGCCGCATGGCCTGCACGCCGGTGGACGCGCGTCGCGGCCGCGGCAGGCTGGGCCGCGCTCGGCGCGGCGATCGGCGTGGCCGGCGGCTGGCAGCTCCATGCTGAATTGCGGGCGCCGGCCGCGGCGAGCGCCGACGTTGGCGCGGCGATGGCGCGGCGCGCAGCGGTGGCGCATGCCGTCTATTCGCCCGAGGTACGCTATCCGGTGGAGGTGCGCGCCGACCAGGAAGCGCACCTGGTCGCCTGGCTCTCGAAGCGCCTCGGCACGCCGTTGCGCGCGCCCAAGCTCGAGGCAGTCGGATACAGCTTGTTGGGGGGGCGGCTGCTCCCCGGCGAGAATGGACCGGTGGCGCATTTCATGTATCAATCCAGTCGCGGCACGCGCGTGACGCTTTATGTGCGCACCGAGATGGCGGGCAACCGGGAGACCGCTTTCCGCTACTCGCGCGAAGGCAACGTGGGTGTGTTCTACTGGGTCGACCGCAAGCTCGGCTACGCGCTTTCGTCGGGCGACATCAGCAAGGATGACCTGCTGAACATCGCCAACGCGGTCTACCAACAACTCAATCCGTAAGCCCGCTTTTTCCGCACCGGGCCGGTGCGGGCGCGAACCGCATTGCACCCCGGTCGGGCAAGCGGCGACCTAGCAGGGCGAGCGCAAGGGGCATCGCGGACTTTCTGCGCTTGGCACGGTTGATGCGACGATAGAGCATGTCATTTCTAGACGTCCAAGATCTGGCGACCGCAACCGCGCAATCCGGTCTCGTACGGCTGCTAAGCGCGTGGTGCGCCGAGTCTGATGTGCTGCTCGGCGTGCTCGAGTTCGGTGTTGTGGCGGTGCTGGTGGGCGCGGCGCTGCGCACAAGGCGCCGGAACCGCCGCTAAACGGCGTTCGGGCGCGTTGCCGTGCAGATCCCGGGTCTTACCGCTGGAGCGAGGCATTGAGGGCCGTTGCGAGGGCCGCCTCGCCGCTCACCAGGGCGCGCCAGGAGATCTCCTGGCCCTTGCGCTTGCCCTTGGGCACCAGCTTGAGCCCTTCGGGCGTGAGGGTGAGCATGTAAGGCTTGCCGTCGACCAGGACCTCGCGTTTCAGCGGCTTTTCGAGCTTTGTAGCCATAGGTGTCGAAACAGTTGGACGAGCTGAGGCAGCTGGTAGTTCGCGTTGAGTCCGCTCGGATTAGGCAGCACCCACACTTTCGCGCCTTCGAAGCGCTCC
>DASQGB010000009.1:0-7082 GCA_035632815.1 Burkholderiales bacterium
CTGATCGACAAGGACGTGAGGGCGCTTACCCGCGTCGCCGACGTACACTATGTCCTGGAGAAGGGCCGCGTCGTCTGGAAGGGCACTTCGGCGGAGCTGGCGGCGAACCGCGAAGTGCAGCACCGCTATCTCGGAGTCTGATGAAGCGCGAAAACGTCGTCGGCAGGGCCAACGTCGAGGACACACCCGAGCTCGAGGCTTATTACCGCGAGCTCGAGCGCGAGGAGCTGGGCGCGCTGTGGACCGTGGCGAACGACATCGAGCCCTGGCATCCGCAGCCCAAATCGGTGCCGATGCTGTGGCGCTGGCGCCGCATCGAGCCCTTGGTGCGGCGCGCGCCGCAGCTCGTGTCGGCGGAAAAGGCCGCGCGCCGCGTCGTCATGCTGGTCAATCCCGGGCGCAAGGACTGGAGCGCGGCGGTCGGGCTGCTCTACACCGGCGTGCAGGTGATGGACCCGGGCGAATCCACCTCCGCGCACCGCCACCAGGCCTCGGCGCTGCGCTTCATCATGGAAGGCCGCGGCGCCTATACCGTGGTGGAGGGCGAGAAGATGTCGCTCGGCGCACGCGACCTCGTGCTCACGCCGAACGGCACCTGGCACGATCACGGCGTCGAAGCCGGCGGTACGCAGTGCGTGTGGCAGGACGGCCTCGACATCCCCCTCATGAACGCGCTCGACGCGAACTTCTACGAGGTGCATCCCGACACGGTGCAGAAGCCGGTCGAGAATCCGCTGCCGCGCGAGGGCTGGAGCAAGCCCTATTCACCTCAGATGAAATACTCGTGGGATGTCGCTTATGAGGCCCTGAAGGGAGGCAATTCTTCCACTCTGGAATATACAAACCCGCTTAGCGGCGGGCCGATCATGCCGACCATCGGCGCCCGACTGGAGTTATTGAAACCAGGTCAGAGGACCCAGGCGCGGCGGCACACCGGCAGCGTCATCTACCAGGTCGCCAAGGGCCGCGGCTGGTCGCTGATCGGCGGCAAGCGCTTCGACTGGGAAGAGAAGGACATCTTCTGCGTGCCCTCCTGGGCGCTCGAGCAGCACGGCGCAGCCGAGGAAGCGGTGCTCTTATCGTTCAACGATTTCCCCGCGATGAAATCGCTCGGCCTGTACCGGGAAGAAAGGCAATGATCAGCCGCGAGCAGAACGAGCTGATGACGCGCATCGGGCCGGGCACGCCGGCCGGCAAGCTCCTGCGCCGCTACTGGCAGCCAGTCGCTTTGGTTGACGAGATGTCAGGGCCGCGGCCGGTAAGACCGGTAAGGATTCTTGGAGAGGACCTGGTTTTATTCAGAGACGAGAAAAACAATTACGGCTTGGTAGAAAGGCACTGCGCACATCGCGGCGCCGATCTCGCCTACGGCCGGCTCGAGGACGGCGGCCTGCGCTGCGCGTTCCACGGCTGGCTGTTCGACGTCAACGGCCGCTGCCTGCAGACCCCGGCCGAGCCGGCGGGCAGCCGCCTGTGCGAGCACATCCGCCTGCGCGCCTGCCCGGTAATCGAGAAGAGCGGCATCCTTTTCGCCTATCTCGGCCAGGGCGAGGCGCCGGCGTTTCCGCACTTCGACTGCTTCGTCGCGCCCGCCGAGTACACCTTCGCCTTCAAGGGCTACTGGGACTGCAACTGGCTGCAGGCGCTGGAGGTCGGCATCGACCCCGCGCATGCCTCGTACCTGCACCGCTTCTTCGAGGACGAGGACCCGGCGGCGAGCTACGGCAAGCAGTTCCGCGGCCGGCCGGCCGATTCGCAGATGCCGATCAGCAAGGTGCTGCGCGAGCACGACCGGCCCGAGATCCGCGTCGAGCGCACCGACTACGGCATGCGCCTGCACACGCTGCGCAGGATCAGCGACGCGCACACGCATGTGCGCGTCACCAACATCCTGTTCCCGCAGGCCTTCGTCATCCCGATGAACGCCGAGATGACGATCTCGCAGTGGCACGTGCCGGTCGACGACGGCGGCTGCTACTGGTACTCGATCTTCACCAGCTTCGGCGGCAAGGTCGACAAGGAGACCATGCGCAACCAGCGCCTCAAGACCTATCCCGCACCCGACTACCGGCCGATCCACAACCGCGCAAACGGCTGGGGCTTCGATGCGCAGGAGCAGCAGAAGAGCACCTTCACCGGGATGGGCTTCGACATCAATATCCACGACCAGTGGGCCTGCGAGTCGCAGGGCCGCATCCAGGACCGCACGCGCGAGAACCTCGGCAGCAGCGACAAGGGCATCGTGCTTTATCGCCGGCTTCTCCTGGATGCAATAAAAAAGAACGAAGCGGGTGAAGCACCGTTGATGGTCCTCGACGCGGCAAAAGCCGAGGAGCTGACGGGTCCGCCGGCGATCGACGGCATCGGCCCCACCGACCGCATGGACGAGTACTGGAAGGAGTCCGACGCGAGGCGTCGCAAACAGAGTCAATGGGCAGCCTGAAGCTCGACGGGCTGAAGGCGGTTCGTTTTTCGTTTGCCGACCAGCACGGCATTCTGCGCGGCAAGACCCTGACGGTATCCGAGGTCGAGGCGGCGCTCGAGCGCGGCGTCACCGTCACCAGCACCCTTCTCCTCAAGGACACCTCGCACCGGACCATCTTCCCGGCGTTCACGCCGGGCGGCGGCGTCGGCATGCCCGAGATGCAGGGCGCAGCCGACGTGCTGATGATCCCCGACCCCTCGACCTTTCACGTGCTCCCCTGGGCGCCGCAGACCGGCTGGGTGCTGTGCGATCTGCAGCTCCAGGACGGCCGGCCGGTGCCGTTCTGCAGTCGGCAGATTCTGAAAAAATCTTTGGGTTTTCTTAAGGAATCTGGATACGAGTTCATTTGCGGCCTCGAAATCGAATTCCACGTCTTCAGGATCGTCGACCCGAACCTCAAGCCCTCGGACGCCGGCCAGCCCGGCAACCCTCCGGAGGTCGCCCTGCTCACGACCGGCTACCAGTACCTCACCGAGCAGCGCTACGACCTGATCGACCCTGTCGTGCAGTTATTGCGTGAGGGGTTGGAAAAACTCGGATTGCCGCTGCGTTCCTTCGAGGTGGAGTTCGGGCCGAGCCAGTTCGAGTTCACGCTCGGGCCGCAATCCGGGCTCGCCGCCGCCGACACGATGCTGCTGTTTCGCAGCGCGGTGAAGCAGATCGCGCGCCGCCATGGCTACCATGCGACCTTCATGTGCCGGCCGAAGCTGCCGAACGTGATGTCGAGCGGCTGGCATTTGCACCAGTCGCTGCGAAAGGGTGGTGCGAACGCCTTCGTTTCGAAGACCGAAGACTTGTCGGACACCGGCAAGCAGTACCTTGCCGGCCTCCTCGCGCACGCCCGCGGCGCCGCGGCGCTCAGCACGCCTACCGTCAACGGCTACAAGCGCTACCGGCCCTACTCCCTCGCGCCCGACCGCGTCATCTGGGGGAAAGAGAACCGCGGCGCGCTGCTGCGCGTCGTCGGCGGCCCGGGCAACCCGGCCACCCGCATCGAGAATCGCATCGGCGAGCCGGCAGCGAATCCCTACCTTTACTTCGCCTCGCAGATCTATTCGGGGCTGGACGGCATGGCGCGCAAGCTCCCGCTGCCACCATCGGCGGATACGCCTTATGAAGCCAAGGCCGATCTCCTGCCTAGGACGCTTTCAGAAGCATTGGAATTCCTGAAATCCGATGAAACTCTCAAAGCCGGCTTCGGCCATCCGTTCATCGACTACTACTGCAGGCTCAAGGAAGGCGAGCTCGCGCGCTTCAATGCCGAAGTGAGCGAGTGGGAGCACCGCGAGTACTTCGACTTGTTCTAGACTAGCCGCGTGCTCACGCTCGAGGAGTACGAGAAGCTCGTTCCGTCCTGCCACGTTTCGCACAACGGCGTCGAGGTGGACTACCTCACGCCCAGCACGATCCTCAAGTGGCGGGTCGATACGCTGTTCACGAAAGAGCCGTGCACGATCGACTGGATAGCGCAATTCCAGCCCGGTGAAGTGCTCGTGGACGTGGGCGCGAACGTCGGCATGTACACCGTGTGGGCGGCGAAAACCCGCGACGTGCGCGTGTACGCGTTCGAGCCCGAGGCGCAGAACTACGCTCTGCTCAACCGCAATCTGGTTCGCAACCAGCTCGGCGGCAAGGTGAAGGCCTACTGTCTGGCGCTCTCGGACGCCACGGGCTTCGGCGAGCTGCACCTCGCGACGCTGCAGGCCGGAGGCTCGCTCCATTCGTACGGCGAGCGCGTGGGCTTCGACGGTGCGCCAATGCAGCCGAAGTTCTCCCAGGGCTGCATGTCGGCCAGGCTCGACGACCTGGTGCGCGACGGCATCGTGCCGGCGCCGCAGTACCTCAAGGTCGACGTCGACGGCTTCGAGCCCAGGGTAATTGCCGGCGCCCAAAACGTGCTGCGCGACGCGCGGCTCAAATCGCTGCTCGTGGAGGTCAACCAGAATCTGCCGGACCACAGGGAGATGGTCGCTGCGCTGAACCGACTCGGCTTCAGGCACGATCCGGCCCAGGTCGCACGCGCCGAACGCAAGGAAGGCCCGTTCAAGGGATGCGCCGAATATGTCTTCCGCCGTTGACCTGCACGTGCTGTACCAGATCGCGAATGCGCCGATCCGCGAATACCCTTTCCCGCACATCCTGGTGCGCGACGTCTTTCCGGCCGATTTCTACGGCGAGCTGCGCGCGAACCTGCCGGAGGAAAGCGCGCTCAAGACGCTCGGCGCGCTCGGCCGCGTCAAGGGGGGCGATTACCCGGCGCGGCTGGTGATGCCCCTCACGAAGGAAAGCATCGCCCCGCTGCCGGCCGCGCAACGCGCGTTCTGGGAACGGGTGGGGAACTGGATCCTCGCCGGCCGCTTCGGGGAGATCATGCTCGCGAAGTTCGAGCCCTGGCTGCGGCAAAGGCTGGGCGACCTGGGCAAGCATGCCTTCAGCGACGAGGTGCTCATCGTGCGCGACGGCACCACCTATGCGCTCGGGCCGCATACCGACGCCCGGGACAAGGTCCTGTCGTTCCTCTTCTACCTGCCCGCGGACGACTCGCGAGCCGAGCTCGGCACCTCCATCTATTTGCCGAACGAGCCGCAATTCCGCTGCGAAGGCGGGCCGGAGCACGATTTCAGGAAATTCCGCCGCATGCAGACCATGCCGTACGTGCCGAATACGCTGTTCGCGTTCATGAAGACGACCAATTCATTCCACGGCGTCGAGCCCATTCAGGCGCAGGACATTCGCCGCGACGTGATGCTCTACGACATCAGGCTGAAGGCTCCGCCGCAGCCTGGCAGCCCCGCGATCCAATTCTCTTTCTAAGGAAGCAATCCATGGAACGACGCAAGCTGGGTGGTACTCCACTGAAGGTCTCGGCGATCAGCCTGGGACTGATGTCGATGTCGGGCATCTACGGCAACGCCAACGACGACGAGTCGATCAGCGTCATCCACTATGCGCTAGACAAGGGCATCAACTTCCTCGACTCGGCCGACATGTACGGCTGGGGACACAACGAGACGCTGCTCGGTAAAGCGCTGAAGGGCCGGCGCGACAAGGTGATCGTCTCGACCAAGTTCGGCCAGACGCGCGATGAAGCCGGCAAGCAGGGGGTCGACGGCAGGCCCGAGTACGTGATGCAGGCCTGCGAGGCGAGCATGAAGCGCCTGGGCATCGACGTGATCGATCTGTATTACCAGCATCGCGTCGACACCAGCGTGCCGATCGAGGACACGGTGGGCGCGATGAAGCGCCTGGTCGAGCAGGGCAAGGTGCGCGCCATCGGCCTGTCCGAGGCGGCGCCGGCGACGATCCGCCGCGCGCACAAGGTGCACCCCCTCGCCGCGGTGCAGAACGAATATTCCTTGCTGTTCAGGAAGGACGGCGAAGAAACGCTGCAAGCAACGCGCGAGCTCGGCATCACCCTGGTCGCCTACGCGCCGCTCGGGCGCAGCATGCTGACCGGCTCGGTGCACGGCAAGGCCGATCTCCCCGACGGCGACCGGCGGCTGCAACATCCGCGCTTCCAGGGCGAGAATCTCGACAGGAACGTAAGGATCGTGTCGCAGCTCGAGTCGATGGCGCACGAGAAGAAGTGCACGCCCGCCCAGCTGGTGCTCGCGTGGCTTCTCGCGCAGGGCGAGGACATCGTCCCGATCCCGGGCACCAAGCGCAGGCAGCGCGTCGACGAGAACCTCGCCGCGCTCGATGTCAGGCTCTCCGCGGACGACGTGCAGCGCATCTCCGGCATGGCCCCGGTCGGCGCCGGCGCCGGCACGCGCTACCCGGCCGAGGGCATGAAGCGGGTCTATCTGTAGAAGAGGTGCACCCCTACGACGTCGCGCGCTTTCTCGGGCTCGCGACCATCTGGTCGTTCCAGTACATCTTCCTGCGCGTCGCCGTGCCCGAATTCGGCGTCGGCGCCGTCGCCGACTCGCGCGCGGTCTTCGGCGCGATGGTGCTGATCCCCGCCGCGCTCGCCATGGGGCAGCGCATCGGCCCGCTCGAGCACTGGAAGGACCATCTCGGCGTCAGCCTGGTGAACAACGTGCTGCCGTTCGCCTGCTTTGCCTACGCCGCCTCGGCGCTGCCGGCAGCTTATCTATCGATCCTCAACGGACTGGTGCCCCTGTGGACCGCCGTGTTCGCCGCCTGGATGCTGCACGAGCCGCTCGGCCCGCGGCGCGGCGCCGGCTTCGTGCTCGGCATCGTCGGCGTGGCGCTGATCGTTCAGCTCGGCCCCATCGCGCTCGACGCTCGCACGGTGCTGGCAACCCTCGTCGCCGTGCTGGGCACGGCTGCCTGGGGCTACGCCGGCGTGATGATCAAGCTGCGCACCGGCAAGCTGCCGCCGATCGGCCTCGCCGCCGGCTCGATGGCCTTCTCCGCGCTGATCATGTCGCCGCTTCTCGCAACTGCTCCTCCCGCCCCGGCATGGACGGTTGAAACGACAGGCTCCTTGATCGGCCTGGGCGCGCTGTGCAGCGGCGTGTCCTACCTCGCCTTCTTCACCCTGGTGCGGGACATCGGCCCCTCGCGCACCCTGGCCGTCGGCTTCCTCGTCCCGGTGCTCGGCATCCTGTGGGGCTGGCTGATCCTCGACGAG
>DASQGB010000010.1:0-5035 GCA_035632815.1 Burkholderiales bacterium
AGCAGCGCCGCGAAGCTCGCACGCGAGAGCAGCTCGAGCGGGTTGGGCGGCAGCGGCCCGGCGGGCAGCACCGAAAGCCCGGTGAGGCCGCTCACCGGCACTGCGGCGCTCAGGTCGGCGCGCCCCGACAGCGCCGAGGACAGGCCGAAGCGGTCGGAGATGTTGAAAATGCTCTGCTGCCGCGGCGCGCGGAAGTCCGCGTCGATAAGCAGCGTCCTCTGTCCGAGCTGCGAGAACACCACGGCGAGGTTCGCCGCCACGAAGCTGCGCCCCTCGCGCCCGCAGGCGCTGGTGACGGCGAGCGTGCGCCGGCCGGCGCCGGGATTGAACCAGCGGATGATCAGCTGGGTGCGCACCCCCCTCAGCTCCTCGACTACGGGGTGGAACGGGTCCCAGGCGGCGATCAGCTCCTTGCTCACGCCGTCGGGGCCGGACACCAGGTAGGGAAACTCATATTGCTTGGCGAGCGCCCCGCGCAGGTCGCCGTCGGTGATGAGGTTGAGCTCGATCGCCGCCTCGCCGAAGCGCCAGCCCAGCTCGCGCTGGCGCTTGAGCACCTGCTCGGTGTCGGAGGCGGTGATCTTGCCGTCGTCCATCAGGATGGCGCCGATCGTGCGCCCGGTGCTGCCGATGGTCCGGGTCGGGCTCTCGAGCGGCAGCACGTTCTCAGTCGTTTTCACTAGCATGTCGGTCTCCGGTCTCACCAAGGATGCGGCAGGGCGCGGGCTGAAGGAATTGGAGCCGGAAGCAGCCTGCCACCCATCGGCTGCCACCTGGAAAGCCGTCCCAGCGACGGCACGGCGAGGCGCGATTCGAGATCGGAGCGCGAGCGCACGCGCCGGTCGAGCGTCTCGAGCGCATACACCATCATCGCCGCCAGCATCAGGCCGAGGACCACCGACAGGCCGGCGATCAGCGGCACCTTCGGATGCGCCGGCGTGGCAGGCTCGATGGCGGGCGTCAGCAGCGCGACGTCACCCTGCTTCGCGCGGCTCTCGATCCGCGTGGTCATGGAGCGCGCGAGCACCGCGTCATAGGTGCGCTGCGCATTGTCGACGTCGCGCGTCATGGCGGCGAGCTCGACCCGCACATCCTTCGCTTGCATGATGCTCGCCTGCTGCGCATCGAGCGCGGCCTGCAGCTCGACCTCGCGCTTCTGGCTCTGCTGCATGGCGTTGCCAAGCGTCGCCACGACCTTCTTCATCTCGTTGGTGAGCTTGTCGCGCAGCGCCTGCACTTCGGCGGCGTGCCGCTGATAGACCGGATGGTTCGGTCCGAGATCGGCGCTCGCGGTCTGCAGCAGGCTTTCCGCCCGCGCCAGGTCCGCCTTCACGGCGATGATCGCCGGGCTCGACATCACCTCGGGCAGCGCGTCGGGGCTGCCGCCGCTTGCCACGAGCTCAGCCGCCTGCTTGTGGCGCGCCTGTGCCTCGTAGGTCGTGTTGCGCGCCGCGAGGAGCTGCGTGGCGATCCCGGAAAGCCGCGCCGACTCGATGTCCAGGCGCTCATCGGCCGCAACGATGCCTTTCTTTTTCTGATACGCGGTGAGCGTGTTCTGCGCCTGCACGATCCGCTTGCGCATTCCGTTCAGCTGCTCGTCGAACCATTCGGCCGCCTCGCGCGTCGGCCGGTTGCGCAGCTCCAGCGACACGCCCAGGTAGGCCTGGGCGAAGCCGTTGGCGACGTCGGCGGCGAACTTCGGGTCGCTCCAGGAGAACTCCACGGTGATCAGGTTGCTCGCAGAACTGAGCACCTTGAGCTTCTGCAGCAGCTCGGCGCCGATCCAGGCGTCGATGGGCCCGACGCCGCCGGTGTCCTTCTCGAAGGCCTCGCGCAGCTCGGGCCTCTGGGCGAGCTTCAGATCGCGGGCCACCTGCGTTGCGACCCGGCCGCTTTGAATGAGCTCGAGTTGCGTGGCGAGGTACGCCACGCGCGCCGAGATCGATACGGCGCGCGCCGGCGTAATCGCCTGCTCGTCGCGCGCGTCCACCACCAAGGTGGTCTGCGCGACGTACTTTTTGGGCATGATCAGCGCGACCGCGACCGCGGTAACGATCGTGGCTAACAGCGCCATCACGAACACCTTGCGGCGCGCGCGCAGTGCCAGCAGGAATTGGTTGAGATCCATTGTTTGCCTTCCCTCTAGAAGATTGCTTCTTTGACGTAGATGACGTCGTCGGCCTTGACCGCGTCCTGGAGCTTCGCGTCGGTTTCGACGATCTTGCCGCCGCCGCCGGCGCGCCGCAGCTTCAGCCGCCGGTCACTGCCGCGCGGCGTGATGCCGCCGCCCGCCGCGATGGCCTGCATCACGGTCATGCCGGGCTCGAGGCGATAGGCGCCCGAGCGCGGCACTTCGCCGTAGACGTAGAACACCGGCGCACGCTCGACGTAGATGGTCTCGCCGCCCTTCAGCTCGAAGGGCTTGCCGAGGAGGTTGACCTTCTGCTCCTTGCCGTCCCGGATCACGGTGACCGCGTCGGCGCCGGTCGCGCCGACGCCGCCGGCTGCCGCGATCACGTCGGCGAGCCGCGAGCTCGAGTCGTCGAGCGCGTAGCGCCCGGGCCGCGCCACCATGCCCAGCACCGAAACCTGGCGGCTCCTCACCGTGGTGAGCGCGAGCGCGACCTGGGGGTTCTTCAGGAACTGGCCCTTCTTGTATTCCGCGGCGACCTGCGCCGCGGCCGCCGCCGGCGTGAGACCGGCGACCTTCACCTCGCCCACCAGCGGCAGGCCGATGGTGCCGCGCTCGGTGATGCGCGTCTCGGTCGTGAGATCCGGCTGCTGGAACACCGTGATGCGCACCGCGTCACCTACCCCCAGCTTCTCGCCCGACTGGGCGAACGCCGAAGCAGCCACGAACAGCGATACCAACGCTACGAAGATCCTTTTCATCTATTACCTCGCTTTGAAGTCGCCCACATATTCGATAGTCGCCCCCTCGCGCAGCCGGCGTACTTCGGCCGCGGCGAGCTCCAGCTTCTTGCGCCCCGCCAGGAACTGCTCGATCAGCGGCGCGGCCTGCTGCTCGGTCAATGGCGCGTCCTCGGCATGCACCAGCTGGATCACCGAGGCGCCCAGTGGCGCCGCGAACATCGCGATCTCGCCCGGCTTCATGCGGGCGAGCTGCGGCAGGTAGGACAGCGGCAGCTGCTCGGCCGGCTGCGTCAGGCTGGCGGCGCTGAACCTGGCGTTGCGCGACTTGAGCCACGCCGACACTTCCTCCAGGTCCGACGCCGACGCCGTCTCGGCGCGCAGCACGTCGATCATCTCCGTCGGCACCGACACCACCAGCTCGCGCAGGCGGTAGATGCGCCGCTCGGCGAACAGCGCCCGGTTCTCGCCGTAAAAGGCGCGGATCTCTTCGCGGCTGCTCTGCTCTGCAGCGGCTTTGCGCTCCAGGTAAGCCTGGGCGAGCAGCTGCCGGCGCGCGTTGTCGATCGATTCCACGACCGCCGGGTCGCGGTCGAGCCGCGCCTCCAGCGCCTTCTGCACCAGCAGCTCGCGGTCGATGACTTTCTCCAGCGCCTGCGCGGTGGGCGCCTGCTGCGCCGAGATCTCGGTGCCGTTGACCTTGGCGACGAGGCGCAGCGCTGGCCGGTTGGCGTCCGCGTCGCCGCAGCCCAGCGGCGAGAGCGCCAGCAGCACTGTCAGGATCCGTCGCATCTTGTTCTGGCTCCCGGTCGCGGTTTCAATAGGGATTGATGAGCCGCCGGTGCGCAACCCAGCCCGCCAGCGCGAGGCCGGCGAGCAGCAGCAGCCATCGCTGCGGCGCCACACTGGAGATCGAGAAGCGCAGCTCGGCGCCGGGCTGCGCCTGGCTTACCGCCAGCCGCACCGGCGATTCGGCGTAGTCGGCGACCGGGAACTCGGCCATCGCCGGGCCCGCGACGGTCAGACGGTAGACGTCGGCGAACGAGTACAGCGACGGATGCGTCGCGGCGGCAAGCGGGACCTGCGGCGGCTGCGCGCCCAGGCGCGGGGCGAAGCCGACGAGCGCGAGCGCGGAGAGAACGGAGAGGAGGAGTTTCATGGCTTCCCCGCATCCTAGGCGGCGTCTGTTACGGGCCTGACCCGGCGTGCCGGGGGAATGATCGTCCGGACGGACTACAAGAAAAACGGGGCCTAGGCCCCGTTTTTGAAAAAAGGATCTTTAGCTGTTCAGTGGTTGAGGACGCGCAACTCCAGCGCCTTGCCGATGGCCTGGGTGCGGTTTACCACGTTGAGCTTGCGCAGGATCTTCTGCACGTGGTTCTTCACCGTGAGCGGGCTGATCTTGAGGATGGCGCCGATCTCGAAGTTGCTCTTGCCGAGGTAGATCCACTTCAGGATGTCCAGCTCGCGCACCGTGAGCACGCTCTGGCCCGAGGACTTGTCGTTCGGGTTCTCGGAGCGCTTGCTGAGCTGGGTGCGCACCCAGGCGGCGTGCAGCGACGGGGCGAGCAGCTGCGCGAGGTAGGCCTGGCGCGGCGTGACGCTCCCCGCGCGGCAGGCGAACACGAAAAGGCTCGCGGCGCGGCCGTCGGCGTCGTGCATGCCGTGCACCAGGAGCTGCGACGCGCCCAGCCGGACGAGCTCGCGGCTGAAGGCGCCGCCGCCCAGTTGCGTCTCGGCATCGACGGTGACCGGCTGGTAGCGGCGCTCCTCCCAGGCCTTGAGCAGCGCCGGCGCGACCGAGGTGTCGCGCAGGAACATGTCGCTGTAGATCGTCGGGTCGGGCGTGGCCATCGAGAAGCCGTCGGCACGGTACGCCGGCGGCTTGCCGTGGCACAGCGTGCAGATCAGCAGCTCGTGGCGGATCAGGCTCTGCAGCAGCCCCTGGGTCCAGCTGAAGAAATGCGGCCGCGCATGCACGCGCAGCGACGCATCCAGGTTGAGCACGATCGATTCGATCTGCAGGAAATCGGTGGCCGCGGTGCGCGCATCGCCCTTCGTCTCGGGGCTGCCGATCGGCAGGGGTTGCGGCGCCGGCGGGGCGGTGTGTGTTTCGACTGAGGTGAGTGGCATGGCGAGCAATATAGTCCTGTTGAATAGTTGG
>DASQGB010000011.1:0-8063 GCA_035632815.1 Burkholderiales bacterium
TACGGCGGCAGGTCCTGCGGCAGGTAGGTGCCCATCCCGGTAAACGCGTGGGCGCCGATGTGCACGAACTGGTGCACCAGGGTGGTGGCGCCGAAGATCGCCCAGTCGCCCACCGTGACGTGGCCGGCGAGCTGGCAGGCGTTGGCGAAGATGGTATTGCTCCCGATCTGGCAGTCGTGCGCGAAGTGCACGTACGCCATGATCCAGTTGTCGTTGCCGACGCGGGTGACGCCGGCGTCGAGCGCGGTGCCGCGATTGATGGTGACGTACTCGCGAATCGTGTTGCCGTCGCCGATCTCGACCGCGGTGTCCTCGCCGGCGTACTTCTTGTCCTGCGGCGGCGCGCCAAGAGAGGCGAAATGGAAGATGCGGTTGCGACGGCCGACGCGCAGGCGCCCGTCGAGCACCACGTGGGCGCCGATCCAGCTGCCCTCGCCGACCTCGACTTGCGCGCCGATGACCGAGTACGGGCCGACCTCGACGTCCGGCGCGAGGCGGCCGTGCACGATCGCGGTGGGGTGGATCATTGCGCCGGATCGGCGGAGAAGCGCAGGGTGCACAGGATTTCGGCTTCCGCCACCACGCCGCCGTCGACGCGGGCGGTGCAGCCGAATTTCCAGAGGTTGCGCTTGCTCGCCACGATCACGACCTCGATTTCCAGCTGGTCGCCGGGCACCACCGGCCGCTTGAAGCGGGCGCCGTCGATGCCGGCGTAGTAGTAGACGACGCTCTCGCTCGGCTTCTGGTTCTTCGTGCGGAACGCCAGGATCCCGGCGGCCTGTGCCATGGCTTCGAGGATCAGGACGCCGGGCATGATCGGCCGGCCCGGAAAGTGCCCTTCGAAATACGGCTCGTTGGCGGAGACGTTCTTCAGGGCGACGATGCGCTTCCCCGGTTCGATGTCCTTGATCCGGTCGATCATCAGCATCGGGTAACGCTGCGGGAGATGGGCGAGCACCTCCAGGATGTCCATTTCAGCCATTGTTCTTCCCTTTGCCCAGGCGGCGCATGATCGCCGCGTTGCGCGCCCACGCGGCGTGCTCGTCGAACGGATAGATGCCGGTGTAGGTACCGGGCTTGAGGATCGAGCGGCTGATGAAGGTCCCGCCCGAGACGTGCACGTCATCTACGATCTTGATGTGGCCGATGATCATCGCCGCGCCGCCGATGGTGCAGTTGCGCCCGATATCCGTGCTGCCGGCGATGCCGACGCAGCCCGCGATCGCGGTGTGCGCGCCGATGCGGCAGTTGTGTCCGACCTGGATCTGGTTGTCGAGCTTGACGCCCTCCTCGATCACCGTGTCGTCGAGGGTGCCGCGGTCGATGGTGGTATTGGCGCCGATCTCGACGTCGTCGCCGACGCGCACGCTGCCGATCTGCGGGATCTTGATCCAGCGGCCTTCGTCGCGCGTGATGCCGAAGCCGTCGGCCCCGATCACCGCTCCCGAGTGCACGATCACGCGGTTTCCGAGGACACAGTGCGGATAAATTACGACGCGAGGATAGAGGCAGCTGTCGTCGCCGATGGCCGCGCCCTCGCCGACGACGCAGCCGGCGCCGATCGAGACGCGCTCGCCCAGGCGCACCCCGGGCGCGACATAGGCGAGCGGGTGCACGCCGGGAGCCTGCGTGGTGAGCGGGTTGAACAGCTGCGACACGCGGGCGAAATAAGCGTAGGGGCGCTCGGTGACGATGCGCGGCAGCGAGGTGAGGCTCTCCGCCTCCGGCGCCAGCACCACCGCCGCGGCGCGCGTGGCGGCGAGCTGGCCCTTCAGGCGCGCCGCGGCGAGGAAGGCGATCTCGCCCTCCTCGGCCTTTTCGAGCGAGGCCACCTGCCGGATCAGCGTACCGGCTTCGCCGGCGAGGCGGCCGCCGAGCCGAGAAACGATCTGCCCGAGCGTGAACGGCCCCGGCATCGCGTCATTTCGCGGCAGGTTTGCCCTCGAGCGCCTTGATCACCCTGTCGGTGATGTCGATGCGCGGGCTGGCGAAGACGGCATCCTGGAAGATGATGTCGAACTTCTCCTGCTCGGCGATCTGCCGGATGACGCGGTTGGCCTGCTCCACGACCTGCGCCAGCTCCTCGTTGCGGCGCTGGTTGAGATCCTCGCGGAACTCGCGCTGCTTGCGCTGGAACTCGCGGTTCATGTCGCCGAACTCGCGCTCCTTGGTGCGCCGCTGCGACTCGGCCATAGTCACGGCGTCCTTCTCCAGGTCATCCTGCATGCGCTTCAACTGGTCGGCGATGCGCGCGAGCTCCTGATCGCGCTTCAGGAACTCGGCCTCGATCTTCTTCTGCGCGCGCTGGGCGGGCACGGCGTCGCGCAGGATGCGCTCGGTATTGACGAAGCCGAACTTGCCGACGGGCTGCGGCGCCTGCGCGAGGACGGGGAGCGCCAGGACCGCGAGAGCCGCCGCCAGGACGAGTTTCTTCTGCTGGGTCATCTTCAAAAGCCGGTGCCGAAAGTGAATTGTAGCCTCTGGATGCTGTCCCCGGGCTTCGAGTTCAGCGGATTCGCGAACGACAGGCGAAGCGGCCCGAACGGCGACGACCAGAAGAGGGCGAGCCCGGTCGAGTAGCGCAGCTCGCCCAGGTCGAAGTTGTTGGTGTACACCTGGCCGCCGTCGACGAAGGCGGCGAGGCGCAGCGACCGGTCCTGCGCGGCGCCGGGCATCGGAAACAGCACCTCCGCGCTGCCGGTCAGCTTGCGGTTGCCGCCGATGGCGTTGCCCAGGACGTCCCGCTCGCCGAGGGACAGCGAGCGGTAGCCGCGCACCGAGCCCGGCCCGCCGCCGAAGTAGTTCTTGAAGAACGGCAGCGGCCTGCCGCCGTAGCCGTCCGCGTAGCCGACCTCGCCCCCGAGCAGCAAGGTGAGGTTGCGGGTGAGGGGGTAGTACCAGTGGTGCTGGTAGCCGAGGCGGTAGTACTGCAGGTCGCCGCTGGACACCTCGCCCGTCGTGCGCATCAGCGTCCCGGCGGTGGTCACGATCAGGCTGTCGCGCGTATCGCGCGAAAAGCCGCCGTGCAGCGAGCCGTAGGAGTACTGGTTGCCGAAGCTCTGGACGAAGTTGATGTACTGCAGGGGGCTGTTGACGAAGGTCTCGAGCTCGACCGACTCGAGGTTGAGCCCGAAATCGACGCTGCTGATCTCGGAGACCGGGTAGCCGAACTTGACGCCGCCGCCGACCGCGCTGGTCCGGTAGGGACCGACCGCGAGGCTGGAGGCGTCGGTCTTGCGGTGGTAGAGATCAAAGCCCTGGCTCACCCCGTCGACCGTGAAATAGGGGTTGAGGTAGGACAGCGCGTACACCGTGTTCACGCTGCCGCTGTTGATGTTGAAGGACAGGAACTTCCCCGTGCCGAAGATGTTCGACTGCGTGAGCGAGGCCGAGAGCGCGATGTTTTCGATGCTGGAGAAGCCCACGCCCAGGAGCAGCGCGCCGGTGGCGCGCTCCTTCACGTTGTAGACCACGTCCACCTGGTCGGGGTTGCCCTCGACCGGGTGGGTCTCGACGGTCACGTCGGAAAAGTACTGGGTGCGGTCGATGCGCCGGCGCGACAGCTGGATCTTGGAGGCGTCGTAGAACGCGCCCTCGAGCTGGCGCATCTCGCGCCGCACCACCTCGTCGCGCGTCTTGGTGTTGCCGGCGACGTCGATGCGGCGCACGTAGACGCGCCGGCCGGGGTCGATGACGATGTTGAAGGCGACGCTGCGCTTCTCCTTGTCGAGCTCGGGGATGGCGTTGGCGTTGGCGAAGGCATAGCCCTCGTTGCCCAGGCGCTCGGCGATCGCCTTGGTGCTCGCAGCGAGCTTCTCGCGCGAGAACACGTCGCCGGGCTTGAGCAGAACCAGCTTTTCCAGCTCCTCGCGCGGGAGCAGCATCTGGCCGCCGAGCTCGACCTTGGACACGGTGTATTTCGGGCCCTCGTGGACGTTGACCGTGATGTAGATGTCGCGCCGGTCCGGCGTGATCGACACCTGCGTCGACTCGATCTGGAAATCGAGGTAGCCGCGGTTCTGGTAGAACGAGCGCAGCGCCTCCAGGTCCGCCGCCAGGCGCTCGCGCGCGTAGCGGTCGTGCTTCGTGTACCAGGTCAGCCAGCCCGGCGTGCGCAGCGTGAACTGGTCGAGCAGCTCGCGCTCCTTGAAGGCCTGCGCGCCGACGATGTTGATGCCGCGGATCTTGGCGACCTCGCCCTCCTCGACGGCAATGCTGATGCCGACGCGGTTGCGCTCGAGCGGCGTCACGGTGGTCTGCACGCCGGCGGCGTACAGGCCCTTCGACAGGTACTGGCGCTTGAGCTCCTGCTCGGCGGTATCGAGCACCGAGCGGTCGAAGATGCGCCCCTCGGCGAGGCCGAGCTCGCGCAGCACCTTGCGCACGGTGTCGGGCTCGAACTCCTTCATGCCCGAGAAGTCGATCTGCGCGATCGCCGGGCGCTCGCGCACGAACACCACCAGGACGTCGTTCTCGGCCTCGAGCCGCACGTCCTGGAAGAAGCCGGTGGCGTAGAGGGCGCGCAGCGCGGCCTGCGCCTTCTCTTCGTTCATGGTTTCGCCGACCTTCACCGGCAGGTAGCTGAACACGGTGCCGGGCTCGGTGCGCTGCAGTCCCTCGACGCGGATGTCCTTGACCACGAAAGGACGAAAGGACTGCGCTGCGGCGGCCCCCACGAGCAAGAACGCGGCGAGGACCGCGGCGATGCTTCTACGGATCATTCAACCGGTGAGCAGGCGATTCAGGTCGTTGTAGAAGGCAAAGGCCATCATCACCAGCAGCAGCGCCAGACCTACGCGCTGCCCGAGCTCCATCGCCCGGTCGGAAACCGGCCTGCCCTTGACTACCTCGATCGCGTAGTACATGAGGTGTCCGCCGTCGAGCAGCGGGATCGGGAGCAGATTGAGCACGCCCAGGCTGATGCTGATCAGCGCAAGGAAGGTGAGATAGGAGATCCAGCCCGCCTGCGCCGACTGGCCGGCGAAATCGGCGATCGTCACCGGCCCGGAGAGATGCTTCCACGACACCTCGCCGATCAGCATCCTGCCCAGCATCTTCAGGCTGAACACCGAAATGTCGGCGGTCTTCGCCGCGGCCTTCCACAGGCTTTCCAGCGGGCCATGCTGCACGCGCACCAGCATCTTTTCCGCATGCGAGGGCGGCACCTGCGGGGCGGCGCCGATCCTGCCGATGCGCGCGTCGCCGGAGCTCACCTCATCGGGGACTACCTCGACGCTGCGCGTGGCGCCGTCGCGCTCCACCACCAGGCGCAAAGGTTTCCCGGGGTTGGCGCGCACCGTGGCGACCAGCGTCTCCCAGGTATCGACCAGGCTGTCGTTGACGCGGGCGATGCGGTCTCCGGCGGCGAGCCCGGCGCGCTCGGCGGGTCCGCCGCCGACCAGCTGGCCGAGCACCGGCTCGAGCGGCGGCCGGTACAGGCGCAGCCCGACGCGCTCCAGGGGGTCGCCGTCGACATCGACTGCCGCGAAGGCGCGCAGATCCAGCGTGACGATGGCAAGGTGGCCGCGCTCGCCGAGGGTCTCCAGGCGCACCGGCTCGCGCTGCAATGCCGCCTGCAGCACCCGCCAGCGCAGCTCCTGCCAGGTGGCGATGGACTCGCCGTCGATCGCGCGCACGGTGTCGCCTGCGCGCAGCCCGGCGGCGGCCGCGGCGCTCCCCGCGGGCGGTGCGCCCAGCACCGGCCGCGCCTCGGGCAGGCCGTACATGAACAGGCCCGCGTAGACGGCGATCGCGAAGAGGAAATTGAACAGCGGCCCCGCCACGACGATGAGAAAGCGCCTGCCTACGCTCTGGCGGTTGAACGCGCGGTCCGCGTCCTGCGGCTCGACCGGCCCTTCGCGCTCGTCGAGCATCTTCACGTAGCCGCCGAAGGGCACCGCCGCGATCACCCACTCGGTGCGGTCGGGGCCGAGCCGCCAGGTGGCGAGCGCTCGGCCGAAACCCACCGAGAAGCGCAGCACCTTGACGCGGCACAGGCGCGCGACGAGATAGTGGCCGTACTCGTGCACTACGATCAGGACGCCGAGCGCGACGATGAAGGCGACGATGGTATGGAGGAGGCTCATGCGGCCTGCGCCATGATCCGCGCGGCGGCACGGCGCGCCTGCGCGTCCGCCGTCATGACGGCCGCGACGTCGTCGGCCGGCCGGGCGCTCACCTGGTCCAGCGTGTCGGCGATGACTCGCGCGATGCCGGTGAACGGCAGACGGCCGCCGAGAAACGCGTCGACGGCGAGCTCGTTCGCCGCGTTGAGCACGGCGGGCGCGGTACCGCCGGCGCGCAGCGCGGCGTAGGCGAGGCGCAGGCAGGGAAAACGCTGCAGGTCGGGCGGCTCGAAGGAAAGGTTCTTCATCGCCGCAAGGTCGAGCGGCCGCGCGCCCGACTCGATGCGCTCGGGGAAGGCGAGCGCGTGCGCGATCGGCACGCGCATGTCGGGATGCGAAAGCTGGGCGATCACCGAGCCGTCGATGTATTCGACCAGCGAATGCACGATGCTCTGCGGATGGATCACCACCTCGATGCGCTCCGGCGCGACGTCGAACAGCCAGCGCGCCTCGATCACCTCGAGCCCCTTGTTCATCATCGTCGCTGAATCCACCGAGATCTTGCGACCCATGACCCAGTTGGGGTGCGCGCAGGCCTGGTCGGGCGTGACCAGGGACAGGGTCTCGACCGGCGTGGTGCGGAACGGGCCGCCGGATGCGGTCAGCAGGATTCGCCTCACTGCTTTCAAGTCCCCGAGGCACTGGAACACCGCGTTGTGCTCGCTGTCGACCGGGATGATGCTCGCTCCGCCTTCGCGCGACGCGCGCGTGAAGAGCGGCCCCGCCATCACCAGCGCCTCCTTATTGGCGAGCAGCACGCGTTTGCCGGCGCGCGCCGCGGCGAGCGTGGAGGCAAGGCCGGCCGCGCCGACGATCGCCGCCATCACCACAGCGCAATCGCCCTCGCTCGCCACGCGCTCGAGCGCCGCCGCGCCGAACAGCAGCTCGGCACCGGCTGCGGCAAATCTTCGGCGCAGCGCCGCGTCTTCCTGCAGCCCGGACAGCACGGCGAAGCGCGGCCGATGGACGCGGCACAGCTCGAGCAGCGCGTCCGCCGAGCGGTGCGCGCTGAGCGCGAAAGCGCGGTAGCGCCCGGGATGGCGCGCCATCACGCCGAGGGTGCTTCCGCCGACCGAGCCGGTCGCACCCAGCACGCAGACATTGACGAGGCTCATTTTCCCAGCACCCAGGGCGCCATCAGCGCGGCGAGCGGCAGCACGGCGGTGGCGCTGTCGACGCGGTCCAGTATGCCGCCGTGGCCCGGCAGCAGGCTTCCGCTATCCTTCACGCCGGCCTGCCTTTTTGCCGCCGACTCGAACAGATCGCCGACGATGCTGACCACCGCCAGCAAGGCCGCAGCCGCCAGATACGTCACCCAAGGAATTCCCTCGATAAGAAACCCGCAGATGATAGCGTAGACCAGCGCCCCGGCCACCCCCCCGAGCGCCCCTTCCCAGGTCTTGCCCGGACTGATGGAAGGCGCGAGCCTGCGCCTGCCCAGGCGGATGCCGACGAAATACGCCGCGCTGTCGGCGATCCACACCAGCGCAAGCACGAGCAGGATCATCCCCGGCGCGAGCGTCGCCAGGGCGAGCGCCGCGGGCACCAGCACCAGAAATCCCGCGGCTGCCAGCAGGAGCGATTGATCCGACCGCACCCCGTGCCAGAACCACAGCGGCACCGCGACGATCCAGAATGCGGCAGCCAGCGCGAAAATCGCAAATGCTTTCCCGGTCAGATATCCGCCTGCAAATGCCGCCGCCATCGCGGCGGCGTAGGCCCACGCGGGAAGGCGGCAAAGACGCGCCCATTCGAAGGCCGCGGCCGCGACCAGCGCCCCGACGACAACCGCGAGCACCTCGCGCGGCAGGAGGAGCAGCGCGCAGCCGAGGCCCGCGATGAGCACCGCCGCAGTCGCTACCCGCGCCGCCAGATTGCCTTTCAGGCGACCTCGGCGCGCTTGCCTTCCTGCACCTGCTCGCTGGTGCGGCCGAAGCG
>DASQGB010000012.1:0-4294 GCA_035632815.1 Burkholderiales bacterium
GATCCGACCTTCGAAGTGGGGCCCCGGCTCAACCTGACGCTCTGGAGAGAGCGGAAGAAGGACGAGCGCCTGGAGCTGCGTCTTCCCCTGCGCGCGGTGTTTGCGACCGACTTGAATTACGTCCGCCATGCCGGATACCTGTTCTATCCGCACGTCCAGCTCGACCTGCGCCCGGCCTTTCTGGATGGCGAGTGGAACCTTGGCCTCCAGTCCGGCCCACTGTACTCGACGAGCAAGCACCACCAATACTTCTACGGAGTCGACCCGCAATTCGCGACAGCCACACGTCCAGCGGATGCGGCGCGCGGCGGCTACTCCGGCACGCTCGCGCTGGTGTCGATCTCGCGCCGTTTCCGCGACTTCTGGGCGGGCGGCTTCGTGCGCTACGACTGGCTGCAGGGCGCAGCCTTCGAAGACAGTCCCCTCGTCAAGCGCAGGCACAGCGTCATGGCCGGCGTCGCGCTGGCATGGATCTTCGCTCAGTCGACCCGCACCGTGGAGAGCGACGACTAAAGATACACTCCATGCCATGGAACCCAATACCGCGAAAATCGAAGCCCTGGTTCATCAACTGCTGATCGAGCTCGGCGAAGACCCCAAGCGCGAAGGTCTGCAGAAGACGCCGCTGCGGGTGGCGAAGGCGCTCAGCTTTCTCACCCATGGCTACCGCACCAATCTCGCGCAGGTGATCAACAATGCGCTGTTCACGCAGGACACCAGCAGCATGGTGATCGTCAAGGACATCGAGGTCTACAGCCTGTGCGAGCACCACATGCTGCCCTTCTTCGGCCGCTGCCACATCGGCTACATCCCGAACGGCAAGGTGTTCGGCGTGAGCAAGCTGGCGCGGCTGGTGGACATGCATGCGCGGCGGCTGCAGCTGCAGGAGCGCCTGACCGAGGATATTTCCCAGGAGATCATGCAGTCGATCGACGCCAGGGGCGTCGGCGTGATGATCGAGGCGCGGCACCTGTGCATGATGATGCGCGGCGTGGAAAAGCAGAACTCGACCATGGTGACCTCGTCGGTGCTCGGCGTTTTCCGCGAGCACCTCGCTACGCGCGAGGAGTTCCTGACGCTGGTCGGACGACGGCCTTTCTGATGCAAGCATCACTGTCGAGGAACGTGAAGCGCCTCGGCCACCTCGATTTGCCGGGCGCCGGCCAGGTTTATGTGGCCGGGAGCTACGCCTACGTCGGGCACATCCCGAACAAGGCGCAGCTCGGCACCTCGATCCTCGACGTTTCCGATCCGCGCCGGCCGCGCGTCGTGTCGCAGATCCATCTCGACGATCCGCGCTCGCACAGCCACAAGGCCCGGGTCGTCGGCGACATCATGATCGTGAACAGCGAGCAGAACGGCCCGGGCCGGCAGCAGGCCGACTTACAGGGCGAAGCCACTGACTATGAGGGAGGCGGCTTCAGGATTTACGACGTGTCCGAGCGCATGAGTCCCAAGCCGATCGCCTTTCAGCGCACCTTCGGCCGCGGCGTGCACCGCTTCGACATGGACGAGAGCTATGCCTACATCTCGACCGAGATGCCGGGCTACGTCGGCAACATCCTGGTCATCTACGACATCCGCAATCCTTCGCGCCCGGCCGAAGTGTCGCGCTGGTGGCTGCCGGGGCAGCATCTCGCCGGCGGCGAGAAGCCGGGCTGGGCCGGCCGCCGCAACCGGCTGCACCATGCGCTGCGCTCGGGCGAGCGGCTATGGGCCGGCTGCTGGCACGCCGGGCTGCGGGTCATCGACGTCTCGGACATCCGGGCGCCGCGCACCCTCGGGGAGTACAACTATCACCCGCCGTTCCCCGAACCCTCGCACACCTTCATGCCGGTGCCCTTCGAGATCGGCGGCTGCCGCATCGCCGTCGCGATCGACGAGGAGGATCACGCGCACAGCGCCGAGGAGATGGAGCGCCGGCGCGGCCGGCCGCACGCCTGCCTCTGGGTGATGGACGTAACTGATCTAAATAAAATTCAACCCTTATCTATGTTTGAGGTCAGCGAGCTGGACTCCCCCTGGAGCCGCGCCGCGCCGGGGCGCTTCGGTGCGCACCAGTTTCAGGAGCACATGAAGGACACGCTGGTCTACTGCGCCTGGTTCGCCGGCGGACTGCGCATCGTGGACATCGCCGATCCGCGGGCGCCGCGCGAAGTCGGCCACTTCATCCCGGAGCCGGCCGCAGGGCAGGCGGCGCCGCAGACCAACGACGTCGATGTCGACGGGCGCGGGCTGGTCTACATCGTCGACCGGGTAGTGGGGTTCGACGTGCTCGAATTCGCCCGCTGACTACTCGATTCCGGCCGTCGCGAACGCCGCCTTCGCTTCCGGTGTGCCGAGGTAGCGGACGAAATCCTTCGCCGCCCCCGCGGCCGGCGCGCCGCTCATGACGGCTGCGGTATAGCTGGTGTAGTTCTGCACCTCCGCGGGCAGCGGCCCGACCAGGCGCAATCCCTGGTCGCGGTGCTGGAGAATCTCGGTGATCGCGCCGAAGCCGATTTCCCTGCCCTTGCCCTTCAGGACGTGCTCCATTACGGAGGCGCCGTCGGCATAGCGCGTGGTCTTCTTCTCCACCTGATCGTAGACCTCCATCTTCTTCAGCAGCCCCTCGAAGTACAGTCCGGTCGAGGCGCGGTTGAAGACGATCGATTCGGCGTCCAGCACCGACTTCCTGAGCGCTGCGGCGCTGGAAATGTCCGGCACCGGCGCGCCGGGACGCACCGCCACGCCCATGCCGACGCGGCCGACGCTGGCCCGCTCGCCTGTCAGCTTGCCGGCCTTCGCGAACTCCTCGATCGCCGCGGGGGGCGCGATGACGACGTCCTGGACCTCGCCGCCGTCGATGCGCTTGCGGATCTGGGGCGCGGTATTGAAGCTGATCTTCACCTCGTGGCCGCTGCCTTTCTGGAACGCCGCGGCGGCCGCCTTCAAGCCCGGCTCGATCGCGCCGGCGCTCAAGACCTTGATTTCCGCCGCCACGGCGCTCTGCGCTGCAATCATCACTCCCAAGAATGCTGCGACCTTCGTCATGCGCTCTCCCGGTTTTCGGAGACTACTCGGCCTGCGCGCCCGAATCCTTCACCACCTTGGCCCATTTCGGGATCTCGCGCGCGATGTAGTCGGCGAATTCGCCCGGCGTGCCGCCGATCACCTCCGCGCCGAGCCCCGCGAGCCGCTCGCGCAGCTCCGGCGCCCGCAGCACCCCGGCGATGTCGCGGTTGAGCCGCTCGACCAGCGCCGCCGGAGTCGCGGCGGGGACCACGACGCCGTGCCAGGTGATCGCCTCGAAGCCGGGCACGCCGGCCTCGGCAAGGGTCGGCAGCTCGGGAACGCTCGCCGAGCGCTGCGCAGTGGTGACGGCGAGCGCGCGCAGCTTGCCCGCCTTGATGAACGGGATCGCAGACGCCGAGGTCGCGAACATGAGCTGCACCTGGCCAGCGACTACGTCGGTCAGCGCCGGCTGGGCGCCCTTGTACGGAACGTGCACGAGATCGACGCCCGCCATCGTCTTGAAGAGCTCGCCGGCGAGATGCGCCGCGGCGCCGCTGCCGGAGGAGGCGTAATTGAGCTTGCCGGGATTTTTCCTGGCATAGGAAATCAATTCCGCCACCGAGGCCGCAGGCAGCTGCGGGTGCACCACCAGGATGTTCGGCTGGATCGCGACCAGGCACACCGGCGCGAAGTCCTTCACCGGGTCGTAGCCCAGGCGCCGGTACAGGCTCTGGTTGGTGGCGAGAATGCTGTTGTTGCCGAGCAGCCAGGTATGGCCGTCGGGCGCGCTTTTCGCGACCAGCTCGGCGGCGACGTTGCCGCCCGCTCCCGGCCGGTTCTCGATCACCACCTGCTGGCGCCATAGCTCGCCGAGCTTCTGTCCTAGCGCGCGGGCGAGGATGTCGCTCGGCCCTCCGGGGGTGAAGCCGACGACGAAGCGCACCGGTTTCTCAGGGAACCCCTGGGCGAACGAAACCGTCGCGAACCATCCAAACGACAGGGCGATGAAAGCAGATCGCATCAGCAGATTTATTCTAGTCCTGCATGACCTATCATCGCGTCCAAAATCGAAGGCAATGAACGGAGATGCCTGAATGCCAAGCAGCGCAGGGATGACGCCCGGGAGCGAGCTAGCCGGCAAGGTAGCGCTCGTTACCGGAGCCGCCCGCAACATCGGGCGCGCAACCGCGCGGTCGCTGGCAGCGGGCGGCGCTGCGGTGGTAGTGAATGCCAATACCTCGCGCGCCGAGGCCGAGCAGACCGTCGCGATGATCAAGTCGGCCGGAGGCAGGGCGGCGCT
>DASQGB010000013.1:0-28936 GCA_035632815.1 Burkholderiales bacterium
GGCGCTCGATCATCCGCTGCCTCGTCTGATCCTCGAGCACCGCGCGCTCTCCAAGCTGAAGTCCACCTATACCGACAAGCTGCCGAAGAGCGTGCACCCGAAGACGGGGCGCGTGCACACCACGTACTCCCAGACCACCGCGGTGACCGGGCGGCTCTCGTCGAACGATCCGAACCTGCAGAACATCCCCATCCGCACCGCGGCCGGACGGCGCATTCGCGAGTGCTTCATCGCGCCGCCGGGCGCGAAGATCATGTCGGCCGACTATTCGCAGATCGAGCTGCGCATCATGGCGCACCTCTCGGGGGACGAGAACCTGCGCCGCGCCTTCCGCGAAGGCGAGGATGTACACCGCGCCACCGCCGCGGAAGTCTTTGGCCTGCCGCTCGACAAGGTCGGCGCAGACGAGCGCCGGGTCGCCAAGGTGATCAACTTCGGCCTCATCTACGGCATGTCGTCCTTCGGCGTGGCGCAGAACCTCGGCATCGACCGCGGCACCGCGCAAACCTATGTCGATCGCTACTTCGCACGCTTTCCGGGCGCGAAGCGCTACATGGACGAGACGCGCCAGCGCGCGCGCGAGCTCGGCTACGTCGAGACCGTGTACGGCCGGCGGCTGTGGCTGCCGGAGTTAAAGAGTGGCGCACCCGTTCGGCGGCAAGCCGCCGAACGGGCAGCTATCAACGCGCCGATGCAGGGCACTGCGGCCGATCTAATCAAGCTGGCGATGATTGCGGTTCAGGATTTCCTGGAGAAAGAGAAGCTCGACACCAAGCTCATCATGCAAGTCCACGACGAGCTGGTGCTCGAAGTCCCCGTTCAAGAGTTGGAGCAGGTCAAAGCGACGGTGAAGGAGCTGATGCAATCGGTGGCGAAGCTCGATGTCCCCCTGGTCGTCGACGTCGGCGTCGGCGACAACTGGGACAAGGCGCACTAGCCGATGAGCCTTCTTCGCGCGGTTTGCCTTCTGCTGGGCCTATCGTTCACCGGGGCGGCTGCGGCTCAACTGAACGAGGTCCAGAGCGTCGAGTACGTGACGCTGCGTCCCGGCGCCACGCTGATCAGAATCGGGCTGAAGCAGCCCCTGGCGCAGCGTCCGACGGGGTTCAGGACGTTTCACCCGGCGATACGCGTCGTGCTCGATCTGCCGCAGACGAGCGTCGCGCCGGGCAGAAAGATCGTCCAGCCCGAGCGCGGCCTGGTGCGCAGCATTCAGCTCCTGGGCCATGGCACGAGCGCGCGTCTGGTGATCGAGCTCACGGCCCAGGGAACGTACGAGACCGCAATCGAAGGAACGACCTTGCTCGTCACGCTGCGGCGCACCCCGCCCGCCCGCGACCGGCTGCAGCATTTCGGCGCCACCGCGCCGCCCGGGCAGCACCGCATCCGCGACGTGCGGTTCGAGCGCGGCGCGCACGGCGAAGGCCGCGTCATCGTCAGTCCGGCCGATGGCGGCTCGGGCATCGACGTGCGTCAGCAGGGCCGCCGCTTGATCGTCAGCTTCCTGGACAGCGATCTCGACCGCCACCGGCAACAGCGGCTCGACGTGCTCGATTTCGCGACGCCGATCGACGCGATCGAGGCCCGTGCTGCCGGCCCGGATGCGCGCGTGGTGGTCGAAACAAGCGGCGCGTTCGAGTACTCGGCGCGCCAGTCCGACGGCGAATTCACGCTTTCAGTGCACCAAAAACCTTTTTGATGATGTCGCGGCCGGCGCCCACCGGGTCCTTGCGGATCTTCTTCTCCTCCTCGGCAACCATGAAGTACAACCCGTCGAGCGCCTTCTGCGTCACGTACTCGTCGAGGTCGGCGTCCTCCTTCTTCAGCAGCCCCACCGTCGCGGCCCGCTCGGCGTACTGCTCGTACTTCTGCGCGAGGTCGACTTTGGCCGTGGCCTTCTGCACGATCGGCAGGAAGCGCCGGTGCAGGTCACCGCGCGTGGTGCGGCGGAAGTACTCCGTGCCGGCGGTCTCGCCGCCGGTGAGAATGCCCTTCGCATCCTGCACGGTCATCTTTTTCACCGCTTCGATCAGCAGCTGCTTTGCCTCGGGCACGGCCGCCTCCGCGGCGCGGTTCATGCTGAGGACCAGCTCGTCGGCGTAATGGCCCATGCCGACGCGGCGGATCAGCCGCTCGGCACGCGCGAGCGAGTCGGGCAACGGGATCCGCACCTGCGGATTACCGAAGAAGCCGTCGTTGCGTCCGAGCTTGCCGACCGCGGCCTGGGAGCCTTTTTCGAGCGCAGCTTTGAGCCCGGCGACGGCTTCCCGGCCCGAAATGCCCTCCAATTGGGCTAGAACGGGCACGCTCGTCAGCGTGACAAGCGCCGCCAAGGCGGCAAGAATGGCGATCCTCATGAAACGCAACATTATCGTCGCGCTGGCAGCGGCCGCTATCGGCATCGTTGCCGCCACCGTGCTTCTGCGGCCCTCATCGGCTGCGCCCGAAGCGCGTTTCGCCACGTTAGCGGGAGAGCGCTTTTCCACCTCCGACCTGCGCGGAAAGGTGGTGTTGGTGAATTTCTGGGCGACCTCGTGCGTGAGCTGCGTAAAGGAAATGCCCCGCATGGTCGAGACCTGGCGCAAGTACGCGCCGCGAGGCTACGAAATGGTCGCCGTGGCCATGAGCTACGATCACCCAAACCAGGTCGCCGAGTTCGCGCAGCGCCGCGGACTGCCTTTCAAGGTCGCCCTCGACACGAGCGGCGAGATCGCCAAGCAGTTCGGCGGCGTGCGCGTCACGCCAACGAGCTTCCTCGTCGATCGCCAGGGACGTGTGGTGCAGCGCTACGTGGGCGAGCCTGACTGGGCCGAATTCCACGCCCTGATCGAGCGGACGCTCTAGAAACTTCGGCCGAAGGGCCTGCCGCCCGTGCGCAGCAGACCGCTGCGCGACAGCTCGATGACCCGGCCTTGCGAGCGCAGCTTGCAGTCCGGATCGACCCATTCGACGATCGGCAGGAACTGCTCGCGCTCGGCGCGGGAGGCCGCCTCGTCCATCTCGAATATCCCGACGCCGGTCTCGGCGGCCTCGACATAGACCTCCGAATCGCTCAGCCGTGTGAGAAAGGTCAGGCTGAGGGAGCGCAGGAATCGCTCCAGCGGCTGGTACACCGGAGACGATCTGCGCACCCGGTTGGCGACCACGGCCAGCCGCATGTTGCGCGCCTTGAGCCGCCCGGAAAGCAGCAGGTCGCGGATGAAATTCGCCGTCGCGTGGATATCGATCGAAGAGGGCTGCACCGGGATGACGATGCAGTGAGCCTTGGACAGCATGTCCTGCAGAAGCAGCCCTGAGGCCCCCGCCGGCGCGTCGATGATCAGTTGGCGGGTATCCGCCGGCACATGCATATGGAGGCTGCGCAAGCCGGTTTTCTGCGGTGCGCCGTTGGCGCCATGGATCTTGCTTGCCGGGGGGGTGCGCAGCCGCAGCCAGTTCAGGCAGGACCCTTGCGGGTCGTAGTCCATGATGGCGGTGGGAACCTTGCTGGCGGCGAAGTAGCTCGCAAGGTTGGTCGTAACGGTGGTCTTTCCCGACCCTCCCTTGGAATTGATCACCAGCGTGGTGTTCATCCTCATGACCGACCCTCCCCTGCGTAAAACAGGGTACCGGGGAAGTCACGCGGCTACGTGTTAACTACTTCTCTGGGCAGTTACTAAATCGTGGGCCTGCTGATCGGCGTGGTAGGACGAGCGCACCATGGCGCCGATGGCGGCGTGACGGAAGCCCATCTGTCCCGCTTGTCTTTCGTATTCCTCGAAGATGGACGGATCGACATAGCGCTCCACCGGCAGATGATGCGGCGAGGGCTGGAGATACTGGCCGATGGTCAGCATGTCGACATCGTGCGCGCGCAGGTCGCGCATCACGGCGAGGATTTCGTCGTCGGTCTCGCCCAGGCCGACCATCAGGCCCGACTTGGTCGGCACCGCGGGATGGCGCCCCTTGAATTGCTTCAGCAAGGAAAGCGAATGCGCATAGTCGCCGCCGGGCCGCGCCTGGCGATAGAGGCGCGGCACGGTCTCCAGGTTGTGATTCATGACGTCGGGCGGGGCCGCATCCAGGATCTCGAGCGCCCGGTCGAGCCGGCCGCGGAAATCCGGCACCAGGGTTTCTATGACGGTGCCGGCGGACAGTTGCCGCACGGCGCGGATGCAGTCGACGAAATGCCGGGCACCGCCGTCCTTCAGGTCGTCGCGGTCGACGCTGGTGATCACGACGTAGTTGAGTTTCAGTAAAGAAATAGTTTCGGCGAGGTGGTGCGGCTCCTCAGCGTCCGGGGCCAGCGGGCGGCCGTGGGCGACGTCGCAGAACGGGCAGCGCCGCGTGCAGATGTCGCCCAGGATCATGAAGGTCGCCGTGCCCTTGCCGAAGCACTCGCCGATGTTCGGGCACGAGGCTTCCTCGCAAACGGTATGCAGCTTTTGGCTGCGCAGGATGCGCTTCAGCTCGTGGAAGCGCGAATCGGCGGCCGGCGCGCGCACGCGAATCCACGCCGGCTTCGGCAGCGGAGCGCGCGTCGCCGCAGCGACGATCCTGATCGTCTTGGCCTTGCCCTTTTCCTTTACGCCCGCCTCACGCATGGTCGAGCTTCTCGATCAGGATTTTTGCGAGCATCTCTCCAACATCCACCCCGACAATGCCTAAGTCCTTCATCTGCGTTACCCGCAGCCCGGGGAAGCCGCAAGGGTCGATGGCGGAAAAGGGCGCGAGGTCCATGTCGACGTTGAGCGCGAGGCCATGGTACGCCCGTCCGCCCACCACGCGAATACCGAGCGCGGCGATCTTGGCGCCGTCGACGTAAACGCCCGGGGCACCGGGCCGGCGCTCGGCGCGGCCGGCGAGCAGGTCGATGACCGATTGCTCGAGCAGCCAGACGAAGCGCTTTACCTTGATGCCGCGCCGGGCGAGGTCGACCAGGCTGTAGAGCACCACCTGACCCGGGCCGTGGTAGGTGATCTCCCCGCCGCGGTCGGCCCGCACCACGGGGATGTGGTTATCCACCCGCGCCGGGCTTGCGCCCTGCCCCAGGGTGTAGACCGGCGGATGCTCGAGCAGCCACAGCTCGTCGGGCGTCGAATCGCCGCGGCCGCGGGTGAAGGCGCGCATCGCCTCGAGAGTCGGCAGGTACTCGACGCGTCCGAGCTTTTTGATGAGGACCTCTTCGACGATGGTCACAGCACCATCACCACGGCGGAGTGGTCGCAGAGCTCCTGGTACAGCGCGTCGAGCTGCTCGCGCGAGGTGGCGCGCACCACGCAGGTGACGCTCAGGTAGCGGCCCTGCCGGCTCGGGCGCATCTCCACAGTCGCCGGGTCGAAATCGGGCGCGTGCTTGATCACGATTGCGGTCACTGTCTGCGCGAACCCGGGCTGCTTGCGCCCCATCACCTTGATGGGGAAGTCGCAGGGAAATGCCAGCTCAGGCAGAGACCGGTTCCCGCTTGCCGGCGCGCATGACCTTCTGCTTGAACTCCTGGTAGAGCTGGTACATGCGCCGGAACTGCGGCCCCGGCCGCCCGTCGCCGACCTTCCTGCCATCGAGCGCCACGATCGCCAGGACCTCCTTCGACGAGGACGTCACCCAGATCTCGTCGGCGTCGCGCACCTCGGCCTCGGTGACGTCGCGGAACTCGAGCGGCATGCCGTTTGCCTGCGCCAGCTCGGCGACTACGTCATAGGTAATGCCGGGGAGGATCAGCGCGCTCTTCGGCGGCGACAGTATGACTCCCTGCCGCACGACGAATACGTTCGAGGCCGAAGCCTCGGTCAGCTTGGCGTCGCGAAACAGGATGGTTTCCGCGGCGCCCGCCTCCGCCGAAACCTGGCGCAGCAGCACGTTGCCGATGAGCGATATCGACTTGATGTCGCAGCGCAGCCAGCGGTTGTCCTGCGCGCTCACTGCGGCGCTTCCGCTCTCGACCTGCGCCTGCGGGGGGTTGACCAGCGGATTCGACATCATGAACACGGTCGGCTCGGCGTTCTTCGGGAACGCATGGTCGCGCTTCGCCACGCCGCGCGTGACCTGGAAGTAGACGCCCTGGTCCTCGAACGGCTGCGCGTCGATGAGCGCGAAGATGTGCTCGCGCCACTGCGCGCGCGAGTAGGGATTGCGGATCGAGACCGCCGCCAGGCTGCGCTCCAGCCGCGCCAGGTGCTCGTCGAGCCTGAACGGCACGCGCGAGTACACCGGCACCAGCTCGTACACGCCGTCGCCGAAGATGAAACCGCGGTCGAGGACCGGGATCTTCGCGTCCTCGAGCGCAAGCAGTTTGCCGTTCAGGAAAACCATGCTGGCCCCGCTACTTGACCCACAAGCGCAGTGTATCCCACGCGCGGCCGAAGAACCCCGCGGGGGCCACCGGCTCGAGAGCGACCACCGGATGCTCGTCGAGCGGCTTGCCATCCAGCGTGACGCGCAGCACGCCGACGCGCTGCCCGCTCGACACCGGAGCCACCAGCGGCTGCTGCGAGACGAGCTCGGCCTTCAGCTTCTCGGCTTCGCCCTTCGGCACGGTGATGTAGAGATCGCCCTTGACGCCGACTTTCACGGTGTTCGCCGCCCCCTTCCAGACCTCGAAGGTCTTGACCGGCTGACCGCCGGTGTAGAGCTTGACGCTGTCGAAGAACTGGAATCCCCAGTTGAGCAGCTTCTGCGACTCCTGCGCGCGCGCCGATTCCGAGGTCGAGCCGAGCAGCACCGAGAGCAGCCGGCGTCCGCCGCGCCGCGAGGAGGCGACCAGGCAGTATCCGGCCGCATCGGTGTGGCCGGTCTTCACCCCGTCCACGCTGGGATCGAGCCACAAGAGGCGATTGCGGTTGGGCTGGGTGATGTTGTTGTAGCGGTATTCCTTCTGCGAATAGTACTGGCCGTACTCGGCCGGGAAGTCGCGGATCAGCGCCGCCGTCAGCGCGTACAGGTCGGCTGCCGTGGTGTAGTGCTGCGGGTGGGGCAGCCCGGAGGAATTCATGTAGCGCGAGCTCTTCATGCCGAGCCGCTCGGCTTCGCGGTTCATCATCTGCGCGAACACGTCCTCGTTGCCCGCGACCGCCTCGGCGAGCGCGATGCAGGCGTCGTTGCCCGACTGCACCACCATGCCGCGGATCAGCTCGTCGACCGTCACCGGCCGGCGCGGCTCGATGAACATGCGCGAGCCGGGCGCCTTCCAGGCGCGCGGCGAGACGTTCGCCTGCTGGTCGAGGCTGAGCTTCTTGTCGCGCAGCGCGGCGAACACGAGATACGCGGTCATCAGCTTGGTCAGCGAGGCCGGCTCGATGCGCTCGTCGGGCTTCTCGGCGGCGAGGATCTGGCCGCTCGACAGGTCGCCGATGATCCAGGAGCGGCCGATGACCGAGGGCGGCGGTGGCGCTGCAGCGTGCGCCGCGGTACAGCAGAACAACAAGGCAAAAAGAAAGCGGGCCATCGGAGGCTCTGGAAAGTCGCGAATTATAAGGCAGCGCCTCAGGTCTTCTCCGGGACGATCGCCTCGACCTCGACCTGCGCGCTGCCCTGGGCGATATAGCCGAGCTTGTGCGCGGCCGCGTAGGAGAGATCGATGACGCGCCCGGCGTGGAAAGGCCCGCGGTCGTTGATGCGCACGATCACGCTCCTGCCGTTGGCGAGGTTCGTGACGCGCGCATAGCTGGGGATGGGCAGCGTGGGATGCGCTGCGCTCATCGCATACATGTCGTAGGGCTCGCCGCTGGAAGTCTTCTTGCCGTGGAAGCGCTTGCCGTACCAGCTGGCCACGCCGCGCTGCCGGAAGGGCTGGACCGCGGCCATCGGCGCGTAGCTTTTGCCGAGGGCTTCATACGGCCGGTTCGCAAAGCGGTGCAGCGGCTCGGCGCGCGGCACGGCGTCGGCGATGCGCTCGAGGTTCGGCGCCGGCGCCGTGGGCGGACCGTCATCCTTGTAATAACCGCCTTTTTGCGGCGCCGAGCCGCAGGCGGCCAAGAGGAGAGCCAGAAACGAGGCGCTGGCGGCTCTCATGCCTCGTACACCACCTTGCCCGCGACGACGGTGTAGCGCACGCGGCCCGCGAGCTCGTAGCCCAGGAACGGCGTGTTCTTCCCCTGGCTCTTCAGCGACTCCGCGGTCACGCGAACCGGCGCGCCGGGATCGAATACGGCCACGTCGCCCGGCGCTCCGGGCGCCAGGCGCCCCGAGCCGACGCCGAGGATGCGCGCCGGCTCCGAGGTGATGCGCGAGAGCGTCGCGGCGAGCGACAGCTTTTTCGCCTGCCCCCATTTGAGCGCCAGCGGCAGCAGCAATTCGAGCCCGGTGGCACCGGGCTCAGCGTCCGCGAACGGGCGATGCTTCCCGTCCTCGTCGACCGGCGTGTGGTCGGAAACAAGGCAGTCGATCACACCGTCGGCGAGCCCCTTCGCCAACGCGTCGCGGTCGCGCTGGCTCCTGAGCGGCGGTTCCAGGCGGCAGTTGGAATCGAAGTAGCCGAGGTCCATGTCGCACAGGTGGACGTGATGGATGCCGACATCGCAGGTCACTTTGATGCCTTCGCTCTTGGCGGCACGGATCTGCGCTACTGCTCCCGCGGTCGAGAGTCGGCAGGCGTGCACGCGCGCGCCGGTGGCGCGCGCCAGCTCGAGGATGGCTGCGAGCGCTATGGTCTCGGCAAACGGCGGGATGCCGGGAAGCCCGAGGCGCGTCGCAACCTCGCCGTCGTGCGCCACGCCGCCCTTCGCCAACCACGAGTCCTCCGCGCGCAGCCATACCGGAAAGCCGAAAGTCGCGGCGTACTGCAGCGCCCGCCACAGCACCTGGGTATCGATCAGCGGCACATTGGCCTGCGAGAAGGCCACGCAGCCGGCCTCGGCGAGCTCGGCCATTTCGGTCAGCGCCTTGCCCTCGAGCTTCACGGTGAGGGCGCCCACCGGGTAGACCCGCGCGCGCGAGATTGCCTTGGCGCGCCGGCGCAGCATGTCGACCAGACCCGGCTCATCGAGCGGCGGGTCGGTGTCGGGCGGACAGGCGAGGCTCGTCACTCCGCCGGCTACGGCCGCGTCCATCTCGGACTCCAGCGTGGCTTTGTATTCGTAGCCCGGCTCGCGCAGCCGCGCCGCGAGATCGATGAAGCCCGGCGCCACCACCAGGCCTCGCGCGTCGATGACGCGGTCGGGCTTTGAAAACTCCTCGGCAATTTTCCCCTCGGCGATGAAGACATCACCCACCGCGTCGCGACCGCTGGCCGGATCGACCACCGTGCCGTTTTTAATGTGCAGCCGCATCAGTTGCCGGCCACGATGCTCATCACCGCCATGCGCACGGCGATGCCGAACGTGACCTGCGGCAGGATCACCGAGTGCGGGCCGTCGGCGACGCTGGAGTCGATCTCGACGCCGCGGTTCATCGGTCCCGGGTGCATGACGATGGCCTCGGGCCGCGCGAGCGCGAGCTTCTCCAGCGTCAGCCCATAGTGCTTGAAGTACTCCTGCGCCGAGGGCAGCAGCGCGCCGCTCATCCTTTCGCTCTGCAGGCGCAGCATCACCACCACGTCGCAGTCCTTGAGCCCGGCACGCATGTCGTGGAACACCTTCACCCCGAGCGCCTCGACCCCCGCGGGCATCAGCGTCTGCGGTCCGATGACACGCACCTCGGGCGCGCCGAGGGTCTTGAGGCCGTGGATCAGCGAGCGCGCGACTCGCGAATGCAGCACGTCCCCCACGATCGCCGCGGTCAGGCGCGTGAAATCCTTCTTGTAGTGACGGATGGTGAACAGATCGAGCAGGCCCTGCGTGGGGTGCGCGTGGCGCCCGTCGCCCGCGTTCACCACGTGCTCGTGCGGCTTGACATGGCGCGCGATGAGAAACGGCGCCCCCGACGAGTCGTGGCGCACGACGAACACGTCGGCCTGCATCGCGGAAAGGTTGGCGACGGTGTCGAGCAGCGACTCGCCTTTCGACTGCGACGACACGGCGATGTTGAGGTTGATGACGTCGGCCGACAGGCGCTTGGCCGCGATCTCGAAGGTGGTGCGGGTGCGCGTCGAGGGCTCGAAGAACAGGTTGAACACGCTCTTGCCGCGCAGCAGCGGCACCTTCTTCACCTCGCGCTCGGTCACGCCGACGAATGATTCCGCGGTGTCGAGGATCTGCAGCAGCACCTCGCGCGGCAGCCCTTCGATGGACAGCAGATGCTGCAGCTCGCCGTTCGAATTGAGCTGCGGGTTACGCTGCACCCTGGGCCTCCAGCGCAAGGGCGAGCTTGCCGGCCGCGTCGCGTGTAAGGCGCAGGCGCATGCCGGAGGGCACCTCGAGTCGCGCGCCGCAATGCTGCGCGCAGATGGGCAGCTGCCGGCCGCCGCGGTCGGCGAGCACGACCAGCGCGATGCTCGCCGGGCGGCCGTAGTCGAACAGCTCGTTCATGGCCGCGCGCACCGTGCGCCCGGTGTAGAGCACGTCGTCGACCAGCAGCAGGTCGCGTCCGTTGACGTCGAATGGAATCCTGGTGCGCTTGGGGTCGTGGTGCAGCCCCTGGGCGTGGTAGTCGTCGCGATAGAACGCGATGTCCATCAGCCCGAGCGGCGCCGGCAGCGCGAGCAGCGAGTGCAGCCGCTCGGCGAGCCAGGCGCCACCGGTGTACAGGCCGATCATCGCGGTCCGCGGCCCGAGGCGCGGCTTCAGCTCGGTCGCCAGCTGCTCGCAGAGCTGCTCGGCCTCAGGTAACGTCACGCGCAGGTTCATCGAAATATTGTTCCAGGAGCAGCTGCGCGGCGACCGAATCGATCTCGCCCTTCTTCGCGCGCGTTCCGCGCAAGCGCGATTGCGCTTCGACCGAGCTGAAGCGCTCATCCACGCGCGCCACCGGCAGCTTGAAGCGGCCTTCCAGCCGCCGCGCGAAACGCTCTGCGTGCTGCGTCATCGCATGCGCGGCGCCCGCGACCGACAGCGGCAGCCCGACCACCAGGCTTGCCGGCTGCCACTGCGCGACCAGTTTCTCTATCTCGGAGAAATCCCCCACTGCGGGGAGCGGATGCGCCGTGCGCAGCTCGGGCTCGCCGACTGCGACGCCAATGCGCTTTAGGCCGAAATCGAAGGCAAGAACAGTACGCGCGGTGCGATTGGCGGTGCGCTCGGCCCGCTCAGGCATGTCCCGCTTCGTCCTGCAGCTTCGCGAAATCCACGCCGAGCAGCTCCATCGCCGCCGGCAGCCGCTCTTCGGCCGGCGTCTCGAAGATGATGCCGTCGGCGGCCTCGACCGTAAGCCAGGCGTTCTGCGACAGCTCGTGCTCGAGCTGCCCCGGCGACCAGCCGGCATAGCCCAGCGTGACCAGCATGCGCTTCGGACCCTCGCCGCGGCCGACCGCCTCGAGGATGTCCTTCGACGTGGTGAGGCCGATCGCATCGCGCACGCGCAGCGTCGACTGCCAGTTTCCCGCCGGCGCATGCAGGACGAAGCCGCGATCGGTCTGCACCGGCCCGCCGAAGTAGATCGGCGCCAGCGCCATGTCGGCATCACCGAGGGTGAGCGACAGGCGCTCGAACAGCGCATGCAGCGTCATGTCGATCGGTCGGTTGACGACCAGGCCGAGCGCGCCGTGGTCGTTATGCTCGCAGATGTACGTCAGAGTCCTCGCGAAGTGCGGATCGGCCATGTTGGGCATGGCGATCAGGAAATGATGCGTCAGATTGATCGAGGACATGCTCTCCCCTGGTATCTTACCGTAACGGGTTGGAGCCGCCCTGCGCCGGAAAGTTTGCGACGGCGCAAACTTTGCCGCTAGAGCTCCACCATCTCGAAGTCATCCTTGCGCGCGCCGCACTCCGGACAGGTCCAGTTCATCGGCACGTCTTCCCAGCGCGTGCCCGGCGCCAGGCCTTCGTCGGGCAAACCGGCAGCTTCGTCGTACACGAAGCCGCAAATCAGGCACATCCAAGCCTTGAATTGCACTTGATTTTCGGTCATCGGGGCACTAGTAGAATGGGTCCCGGATATTAACTCATGTCGTTTTCGCCTCCGATCGTGCTCAGCTTCGCCGCTTCCGATCCCACCGGCGGCGCCGGCGTGCAAGCCGATCTGCTCACGCTCGCGGCGATGGGCTGCCATCCGCTGTCGGTGGTGACCGCGCTCACCGTGCAGGACACGAGCGGCGTGGAAGGCGTCCTCGCGATCGATTCCGCGTGGGTCGCAGACCAGGCGCGCCGCGTGCTCGACGATATGCGCGTCGCCGCGTTCAAGCTCGGCGTGCTCGGCTCGGTGGACAATATCCGCGCGGTGGCCGAAGTGCTGTCCGACCATTCCGGGGTGCCGTTGGTGCTCGATCCGGTGCTCGCGTCGGGCCGCGGCGATGCGCTTGCCAGCGACGAGATGATCGACGCGCTGCTCGAGCTCATCGTGCCGCGCTCGACTGTCGCCACGCCCAACAGCCTGGAGGCGCGCCGGCTGGGCGGCGTGGAGGAGCTGATCGAACGGGGTTGCCGCTATGTGCTCGTCACCGGCGCGCATGAAGCGAGCGAAGACGTGATCAACACGCTCTACGATGCAGACGGCGTGGTGCGCGAGGACTGCTGGCAGCGACTGCCCGGCAGCTACCACGGCTCGGGCTGCACGCTCGCTTCGGCGCTCGCCGCAGGGCTCGCCAACGGGCTCGAGGTTCCCGAGGCGGCGCGCGAAGCGCAGGAGTTCACCTGGCAGGCGCTTGCCGCGGGATTCCGTCCGGGCCGGGGCCAGTGGCTTCCCAACCGCTTCTTCAGCCAGTGAAGCTGCGCGGTCTATACGCCGTCACTCCGCCGCGTGCGGATCTCGGACGGATACGCGCGGCCCTCGAAGGCGGCGTGTCCCTCCTGCAGTACCGCAGCAAGGAGCGCAATGCCGCCGACGCCCGGGCTGTTCTGGAGCTGGCGCGCGGTTTCGGCGTGCCTGTAATCGTGAACGACGACCTGGAGCTCGCGCTCGAGATCGGCGCCGACGGCGCGCACCTCGGACGCGACGACGGCGACCTGCGAGCGGCCCGCAGTAAGTTACCCGGCAGAATCCTTGGCGCCTCGTGCTACAACGACCTCGATCTCGCCAGGGCGGCGGTGCGCGCCGGTGCGGACTACGTGGCCTTCGGCAGCGTGTTCGCTTCGCCCACCAAGCCGCAAGCGGTGCGCGCGCCGCTTTCGCTTTTCAACGCGGACCTCGGCGTTCCGAAAGCCGCGATCGGCGGCATCACCCTCGGCAACGCCCGTGCCGTGATCGGCGCCGGGGCCGACCTGCTGGCAGTCATCTCGGATCTCTTCGACGCGCCCGACGTGCGGCTGCGCGCCAGCGAATACGGCAGGCTCTTCGCATGACGAACGATTCGCTTTTCGAGCGCGCCTGCCGCCGCATTCCGGGCGGGGTCAACTCCCCCGTGCGCGCTTTTCGCGCGGTCGGCGGCACGCCGCTGTTCTTCGAGCGCGCCTCGGGCGCTTACCTGTGGGACGCCGACGGCAGGCGCTACATCGACTATGTCGGCTCCTGGGGTCCGATGCTCGCCGGCCATACGCACCCCGCGGTGGTCGAGGCGGTGCAGGAAGCCGCTTCGCGCGCGCTTTCCTTCGGTGCTCCCACCGCGGCCGAGGTCGAGCTCGCGGAGCTGCTGTGCCGCCTCGTGCCTTCGCTCGAGCTGGTGCGTCTGGTGTCCTCGGGCACCGAGGCGACGATGACCGCGATCCGCCTGGCGCGAGGCTTTACCGGCCGCGAGCTGATCGTCAAGTTCGAGGGCTGCTACCACGGCCACGCCGATTCCCTGCTGGTAAAGGCAGGCTCCGGCGCCCTCACCTTCGGCAATCCGAGCTCCGCCGGCGTGCCCGCCGCTACCGCGGCGCAGACCGCGGTTTTGGATTTCAACGATATTCAACAAGCGAAAGCGTTCTTTGAAAAAAATGGCCCGCAAATCGCCGCGGTGATCGTCGAGCCGGTGGCGGGCAACATGAACCTGGTGCTGCCGGCGGCGGGGTTTCTCGAGGCGTTGCGCGAGCAGTGCACGCGCCACGGCGCGCTCCTCCTCTTCGATGAGGTGATGACCGGCTTTCGCGTGGCGCCCGGAGGGGCGCAGGTGCGCTTCGGTATCCGGCCCGACCTCACTACGCTCGGCAAGGTAATCGGCGGCGGGCTTCCGCTCGCCGCGGTAGGCGGCCGCCGCGACATCATGGAACGCCTCGCGCCGCTCGGCCCGGTCTACCAGGCCGGCACGCTGTCCGGAAATCCGGTTGCAGTGGCAGCTGGCATTGCGACCTTGAAGATTGTCGATTCACCTGGTTTTCAGGAGAGGGTTGCATCGGCGACACACTCGCTCGTCGAAGGTCTCGGCGCCGAAGCGAAGAAGGCAGGCGTCACGTTCTCGTCGCAATCCATCGGCAGCATGTTCGGCGTGTATTTCCGCGATGCGCCGCCGCGCAGCTTCGCCGAGGTTATGCAGTGCGACCGCGAGCGCTTCAACCGTTTCTTCCACGCCATGCTGGCAAACGGCGTGTACCTCGCGCCTTCGGCCTATGAGACCGGATTCGTCTCCGGCGCGCATGGCGCGGCCGAGATCGACGCTACGCTCGCCGCAGCGCGCAGCGCCTTCCATGGATAACCTCGTCAGGGAGCTTTCCAGGCTGGAGCGGCCGGCCCTCGAGCGCCACTTTCTCGCGCTCGAATCGGCAGACCGGCGGCTGCGTTTCGGCGTTTCATTGAGCGATTCCGCGGTGCGCGATTATGTTGCGCGCATCGATTTCGAGCGCGACGCGGCCTTCGGCGTGTTCAACGACGAGCTCGCCGTGCTCGGCGCGGCGCACCTCGCGCGCGGCGACCACCAGGCGGAGCTCGGCGTGTCGGTGCTGGCGGGGCACCGCGGGCGCGGAATCGGCGCAGCGCTTCTCGCGCGCGCCCACCAGCGCGCCCGCAACTGGGGCGTGCGCGCATTGTTCATGCACTGCCTTGCGGAAAACGCCGCGATCATGCACCTCGCGCGCAAGGAGGGAATGAATCTCGTCGCTGCGGCTGGCGAGGCCGATGCGCAGCTCAGACTCGCGCCGGCCGATGCAGCCAGCCATTTCGGCGAGGCGTTCGCGCAGCGCGTGGCGCTATTCGACTACGCGCTCAAACAAGGAAGAGCGTGGCTAATCCCAGGAAAATGAAGAAGCCACCCGAGTCGGTGACCGCGGTGATCAGCACCGAGGAGCCGACGGCGGGGTCCTTGCCCAGGCGCGCCCGCAGCCACGGGATCGCGACGCCCATGAGCGCTGCGAGGACCAGATTGAGCAGCATGGCGAGCGCCATCACGCCGCCGAGCGCGACGTTGCCGTAGAACGCGTAGGCGATCGCGCCCAGCAGCGTCCCCCAGACCACGCCGTTGAGCAGCGCAACGCCGATCTCCTTCGCGAGGAGCTTCGCCCAGTAAGGGCCCTGGATCTGCCCCAGCGCCAGCGCGCGCACGATCATGGTGATGGTCTGGTTTCCCGAATTGCCGCCGATTCCCGCAACAATCGGCATCAGCGCCGCGAGCGCCACCAGCTGGGCGATCGAGTGCTCAAAGGCGCCGATCACGCGCGAGGCGATGAACGCGGTGACCAGGTTGAGCGCCAGCCAGGCCCAGCGGTTCTTGAAGCTGTCGAGCACCGGCGCAAACACGTCCTCTTCCTGGCTCAGGCCCGCTTCGGCGAGCTGGGATTCGGCGCTACGCTCGCGGATGTAGTCGACGACCGCGTCGATGGTCAGCCGGCCGATCAGCCGGCCGGCGCGGTCTACCACCGGCGCGGACACCAGGTCGTAACGCTCGAAGGCGCTCGCGGCATCCTCCGCCGGGTCCTGCGGATTGAGCTTCACGCTCTCCGGAACCATGACGCTCGCCACGTCGAGCTCCAGATCCGAGACGATGAGCCGCGCCAGCGGCAGCGTGCCCTTGAGGCTCTGCTCCCGGTCGACGACGAACAGCTGGTCGGTATGGTCGGGAAGCTCGTCCAGCCGGCGCAGATAGCGCGTCGCCGCTTCCAGCGTCACGTCGTCGCGCACCGCCACATGGTCGAAGTCCATCAGCGCGCCGACCGAGCCCTCGGGGTAGGACAGCGCCGCGCGCAGGCGCTCGCGCTCCTCGGCGGGCAGCGACTGTACGACCTCCTCCATGACGCTGGGCGGGAGGTCCGGGGCGATGTCCGCGAGCTCATCGGCCTCGAGCGTTTCGGCAGCGGCCACCAGCTCCCGCGAGTCCATGCTCGCGATGAGCGACTCGCGCACCGCGTCGGACACCTCGACCAGGATCTCGCCGTCGCGTTCCGCCTTGACTAGGTCCCACACCGCGAGGCGCTCCTCGAAGGGCAGCGCTTCCAGGCAGTAGGCGATGTCCGCCGGATGCAGCGCGTCGAGCTTGCCGCGCAGCCCGGGGAGGCGTTGCGGATCGGCGAGCAGCTCCTCGACCTCGCGCAGCGTTCGCTGCAGGTCCTCGGTTTCGAGGCGCGCCAGTGCTTCAGCCATCAGGGGATTTGTACCGTTCCCATGCGCGCACCGATAGTGCTCATGCGCTCGGCCACATAGTCGGTCACGCGGCCGCGCTGATAGCGCCGCGGGCTGGGCAGGATCGCCGCGAGATACGCGGCCTGTTCCGCCGTCAGCGCCGCAGCGGGCACGCCGAAGTGATGTCGCGCGGCGGCCTCGGCGCCGAATACGTTCTCGCCCCATTCCGCGACGTTGAGATAGAGCTCGAGGATGCGGCGCTTGGACATGGTGCGCTCGAGCATCCAGGTGATCACCGCTTCCTGCGCCTTCCTCAGCCAGGAGCGCTCGCCCGAAAGGAACAGGTTTTTCGCCAGCTGCTGGCTGATGGTGGAGGCGCCGGTCACCACCTTGCCGAGCTTCTCGTTCCTGGTCATCGCCTTCTGGATGGCTTCCCAGTCGAAGCCCTCGTGGTCGAGGAACTTCGCGTCTTCGGCCGCGACCACCGCGCGCTTGAGGTGCCCCGAAATTCCCTCGTACGGCACCCAGGTCTGCCGCAGCTTCGCCGTCGGAGTCCGGGCGCGCAGCGTCTCAAGGCGGCGCTCCATGAAGGCGGTCGAGCCAGGGTCGTATTCGGTCCAGTACAGGATATGGCCGAAGAACCAGAGCTGCGCCAGCGCGACGGCGAGTACCAGGGCGCCCAGCGTGTAGCAGAAGCCCTTCCACGCGATGACTACAGCGCGCAGGGCGCCTGAGCGCCTAGCCGCCACGCAGCTTCCGCAGCAGCAGCCGGGTTTCGGGGCGCACGCCTCGCCAGACGAAGAACGACTCGGCGGCCTGCTCCACCAGCATGCCGAGCCCGTCGCACGTGCGTGCGCCGGCGCTGCGGGCCGCAGCGAGAAACGGCGTTTCCCGGCCGTAGACCATGTCGTACGCCAACGTACGCTTCCCCAGGATCCCTTCAGGCAATGCCGGCGCCTCGCCGGAGAGGCCGGCCGAGGTAGCGTTGATGGCAACATCGAAGACCCTGCCCTCCAGGGCGTCGTAGCCGCAGCCGAGGACGCCTGGAAAGCGGGCAGCGAGTGCTTGCGCCTTGGCCACCGTGCGGTTGGCAATCACGAGGGACCCGGCGCCGGCGTCGAGCAGCGCACCGACCACAGCCTGCGCTGCGCCCCCCGCTCCCATGATCAGCAAGGACTTCCCTTGGAGTACCCAGCCCAGATTTTCCGAGATGTCGCGCACCAGCCCGACGCCGTCCGTGTTATCCCCCTGCACTTCGGTGCGAAAGTCCAGCGTATTTGCCGCCTGCCCCGCGGCCGCGCGCTGCGTGACGCGGCCCCCGCAGTAACGAAACGCGGCCTCCTTGAAGGGCAGCGTGACGTTGAGCCCCTTGCCGCCGCCGCGGCGAAACGCGTCCACCGCGCCCGCGAAGCCGTCGCGCGGCGCCTCGATGCGGCCGTACTCGATGTCCTCGCCGGTGGCGCGCGCGAACTCGGCGTGGATCCACGGCGACTTGGAATGCGCCACAGGATTGCCGATGACCGCGTACCGGTCGGTCATTCAGTCCAGATCTTGTCGCCCTGACCGAAGAACCAAGTGCGCGTGATGACCACCAGATCCGTGTCGCGGCGGATGTTCGGCGGGAATGCCGCAAACGGGGTGGCCATGCGCACGATCTTGAATGCGGCGGCATCGAGCACCTTGAGGCCCGAGGAGCGGTCGAGCTCGATCGATTCGACGTTGCCGTCGGGCCGGATCGTCACCGTGAGGCGCAGATTGCCGTAGAGCTTGCCGCGCGCTTCCGCCGGGTAGTTGAGCGTGCCGACGCGCTCGACCTTGGTGCGCCAGTCTTCCTCGTACTGGGCGAAGCGGTACTCGGCGGCGTTCGCGCCGATGAATTTCTTGCGCGGTCTTTCCTGATAGGCGTGGAGCTGCTTGTCGATCTGCGCCTGCAGCCGCATCGTGGCCAGCGCAAGATCTGCGAGGTCGCGGCCGTTCGGCCTGGCGGCCGGCTCCTCGGCGGGGGCCTGGCGGGCGGTCTCGACCGGAACGTGGCTGCGCGACTCGCGCGTTTGCGCAAGCAGTTCCTGCTGCTGGGCCTCGAGCTGCTGCTCGCGACGCTGCGCTTCGGCGAGATCCCGGCCGGGATGGCGCGGCTCGGTGACCGGGAGCGGAGTCTTGGCACGGCGCCGCTCGTCGACGTTGCCGCCGCGGTCGAGGTTTGCCTGGGCCAGCACGTCGGCCTTGGCAGGCCGCTCACGCGTCTTGGCGTTGACCAGCACGACGTCCAGCGGCGCGCTGTCCGCCTTCCAGCGCAGGGAATCGGGGTATTTGAAATGCACTGCCATCAGCAGCGTGTGCAACAGGATCGAGAACCCCAGCGCCCAGCCGAGTGCCCGGTCATTGCGAGGCATGGTTAAGTACATTCTCACTACAATTCTACAACCCTTTCATATTCCGAGCTTTTTAGCTATCGCCCTCCGCTGCATCGGGGACCGCCACGACGGCGGCGGCGAGCGTTTCAAGATACACCGCCGAAAGCGAGCGCTCGAGAAGGTCGACTTCGCGCAGCTCTAGTCGCACTCGCGTGCCGGGGGCGAGCTCAGGCAGCGAACTGACCCGCACCACGAGCGGCAGGCCGTCGAGCCGCACCAGGTTATCGCGCACCGCCGTGCCTTCGGCCACGGAAACGTTCTCCTGCAGCAGCCAGCGCAGGCTCCAGTAAGCCTCCATGGCGCGCTGGTGCTCGTCATAGCGCGCATACGTGACCTCGAAGCCCTGCAGCGCCGAAAGCAGCGCATCGGAATTGCGCGCGAATGGCGGGCGCCGGCCGCTCAGCGCGGCAGCGAGCTGCCATTGATTGACCAGATCGACATAGCGGCGCAGCGGCGAGCTCATCCAGGCATAGCAGGCGACCCCCAGACCCTCGTGCGCCTCGGGATGCACGCTCAAGCGCACCTTCCCGGTCGACTGGATGCGGTAGATCGCCGCGATGTCGCGCTCCGCCAGGAGCTCGCCCCAGGTCGAATTGGCGAGGATCATCAGCTCCGCTACCAGCTTGTCGAGCGGCACGCCGCGCTTGCGCGGGACGATGCGCACCCGCTCGTCTTCGACGTAAAAGCTGTAGTCGAGCTGCATCGCGCCGGCGCTCGGCCGGCCGCGCTTCGCTTCGAGCGCGGTCGCGACCCGCCACAGCGAGCGCAGCTCGTCCTCGAAAGGCAGGCCTGCGCGCACGCCAGCCTCGAAGGCGGCGTTGAGCGCATCGTGCTGCGCGTGCCGCAGATTGGCAGCGACCGCCACGCGCTCTAGGCGCGAGTGCGCGTTGTGCACCGCCCCGCCGGTCTCCGGTACGTCGAAATAAAGCGAGACTGCGGCGTGCTCGCCGCCGTGGTCGAGCGAGAAACGCTCGATTACGTCCTCGGGCAGCATGGTGAATTTGCGGCCCGGCATGTAGGCAGTGGACAGGCGCTCGCGGGCAATCGTGTCGAGCGGCGAGCCGGGCGCAAAGCCGAGCGCCGGCGCGGCGATGTGCACGCCGATGCGCAGCTCTCCGGATTGCAGCCGCCGCACCGAGAAAGCGTCGTCGATCTCGCTGGTGCCGATGTCGTCCAGGCTGAAGGCGACCGCCTCGGCGAGCGGCAAATCCCGCGGCGGCTGCGGCACCTCGTGCGCGGGGAACCGGGTGCCGCGGGGAAAGAACTCGTGCAGGAAGCGCTGGAGATGGAAGTCATGGGCATCGGGAAGCAGGCCGCAGCGCTCGAGGAGACGGGCTGGCGCGAGCCCGGTCTGCTTGCAAGCCTGCTCGAAGGCCTTGGTCTGCGGCTTGTTGCGGTCGGGAAGGTAGAGCAGCTCGTCCTTCAGCGCGGCGATCTCGGGGGGACACACGAAGCGCGCCAGCGCATCGGCCCATGCGGCGGTCTGCTCCTGCACGCGCTTTTTTTTCTCTATTCCGGCGAGCGCGAGCTTGAGCGTCTCGGCCGGCGCCGCCTGGAAGCGTCCCTTGCCGCGGCGGTAGAAGTACATCGGGGCCGACTGCAGCTTCAGCAGCACGCCCGCCGACTCGACCGGGCTTGGCTCCCGCCCGACGTACTCGCGAGCAAGCTCCTGGAAGCCGAACTCGCGCGAACCGCTGCATTCCCACAGGAAGGCGACGTCGAGCTCCTGCGCGAGCTTTTGCGCCGCCGCGAGCAGCTCGGCCGCGGCGGGCCGCTCGAAGGAGAGCAGCACGTTGGCCGCCTTGACCTTGGAGCGCCTGCCGTGCGGGCTTTCGACCTGGAACGAGGCAGCGGCCCGCGCGAGGACCGCCCCGACCTTCAGGTCGCCCTCCTCCTCGTACAGGACCTGCATGCTCAGCCGCCGTATCCGGCGAAGCGCAGGATGCGCGGCAGGTGCTGCGGGAAGCTCTGCAGGCTGTGGTCGCCGCCGTCGATCACGATCTGCTCGCTGTCCGCATAGCGCTGCACCGCCCGGCGGTAATCGAGCACCTCGTCGCCCTTTTCCACCAGGAGAAGATAGCGCTGCGGTGTGACCCGCGGCGCGTACAGCCTTTTCCACTCCTGCAGGTGGGCCTCGGTGAGCTCGTAAGGCTCGCCGGTATGCAGGTTGCGCTGCGGGCCGAGATAGGCGCGCAAGCCGACATGAGGGTCGATCGCGGGGTTGACGAGCACCGCCTTAGCGCCGGATTTCTCTGCAAGGTGCGTGGCGTAGAAGCCGCCGAGGGACGAGCCTACGAAGCAAGCGCTTTCCCCGCCGATCAGCTTCTCGATTTCCCTGATCGCGTCGGCGGCGAGAGGCGGCAGGGCCGGACAGGCGTACTGCGAGGCCAGGCCGCGCTCAGCCATGTAACCGCCGAGCAGCTGCGCCTTGTGCGACTGCGGGGAGGAATTGAAGCCGTGCAGATAGACGATCAAGGCCCCGCCTTCAACCGCGAAAGCAGCTTCTCGTGTATGCCGCCGAACCCGCCATTCGACATCACCAGCACGTGGTCCCCTGCCCTCGCCTCGGCGACCACCGCGGCCACCAGCGCGTCCAGATCGCTTTCGCAGCGCGCGCGAGCACCGAGCAGCGCGAACAGCGAGCGCGCGTCCCAGCCCAGGCCCGAGGTGTAGATGTAGACCCGGTCGGCCTGCGCGAGGCTCGGCGGCAGCGCTTCCTTCATTACCCCCCGCTTCATCGTGTTGGAACGCGGCTCGAGCACCGCGAGGATGCGGGCCTTTCCTACCCGCTGGCGCAGGCCCTCCAGCGTGGTTCGAATTGCCGTCGGATGGTGGGCGAAGTCGTCGTACACGGTGACGCCCCGCTCCCGCCCCCGCTCCTGCATGCGCCGCCGTACGCCGCCGAAGCGCCCAAGCGCTTCGATCGCCTCGGCCGGGTCGACCCCGACGTGGCGGGAAGCGGCCAGCGCCGCCAGCGCGTTTAGCCGGTTATGGGCGCCTAGCAGCGTCCAGCGCACCCGGCCCAGCGACTTGCCAGCCCAGGCGACTTCGAACCCGCCTTCGGTGTCGGGCTCGCCCACTTGCCAGCCATCCGGGACGCCGAATGCCTCCACCGGGGTCCAGCAGCCTTGGGTAAGCACTCGCTTTACGGCCTCATCCGCGCCATTGGCGATGATCCGGCCCGAACGGGGCACCGTCCGCACGAAGTGGTGAAATTGCCGCTCGATCGCGGCAAGATCGTCGAAGATGTCGGCATGATCGAACTCCAAGTTGTTGAGGATTGCGGTGCGGGGCTGGTAATGCACGAACTTGGAGCGCTTGTCGAAAAAAGCAGTGTCGTATTCGTCCGCCTCGATCACGAACAGCGGCGACGATGTCAGCCGCGCCGAAACCGGGAAATCCATCGGCACCCCGCCAATCAGAAACCCTGGCGAGCGGGCGGCGCTTTCGAGAATCCAGGCGAGCATGGCCGACACGGTCGTCTTGCCGTGGGTGCCGGCGACCGCGAGGACATGCTTGCCGGCCAGGACGTGCTCCGCGAACCACTGGGGACCCGACTCGTAGCGCTCGCCACGGTCGAGGATCGCCTCCATCAGCGGGTTGCCGCGGGTCACCACGTTGCCCACCACCCACACGTCGGGCTTCAGCTCGATTTGGTCCTCGCCGAAGCCCTCGGTGAGCTCGATGCCCAGTGCCTCGAGCTGCTCGCTCATCGGCGGATAGACGTTGGCATCGCAGCCCGTGACGCGGAAGCCGGCCACCTTGGCGATCGCGGCGATGCCGCCCATGAAGGTGCCGCAGATGCCGAGGATGTGGAGGTGTGCGGCCATGAGGGAAGCGCCCGATTCTATTTTATGATCGGCCTGCAGCCATGAGCCGCAAGGGAAAGCAGACCGGCATGCGCGCGCGCATCGCAGCGGCCGCCGCGCGCCTCATGGCCGAGGACGGCATCGATGACTTCGCGCTAGCCAAGCGAAAGGCGGCGCGGCAGCTCGGCGCGGGCGACACCCAGGCCCTGCCCGCCAACGACGAGATCGAGGCCGAGCTGCGCGCCTACCGCGCGCTCTACCAGGCCGAGGAGCATCCGGAGCGGATCGCCGAGCTGCGCCGCGTGGCTCTGGACGCCATGCGCGCGCTCGAGCGCTTCAGCCCCTATCTCACCGGCCCCGTGCTGAGCGGCATCGCCGGCCCGTACGCGGAGATCGATCTGCAGCTTTTCCCCGAGAGCGCGAAGGAGGTCGAGCTGTTTCTGCTCGACCGGAATATCCCTTACAGCACGCAGGAGCGGCGCCGCTATTCCGGCGACCGCGCGCATGCAGTCAGCGTGCTGTCGCTCCTGTGGCAGGGAGCGGCGCTCAGGCTGTCGGTATTCGACTCCCGCGATGAGCGCCTGGCGCTGAAGACTTCCCAGGCCGGCCGGGTCATGGACCGCGCCGGCATTGCCGAGGTCGGCGCGCTGGTGCGTGATGGCGCCGGGCAGGCGTGAGGCGCTGGTCCTCGGGGCGATCGGCCTCGGGGCGGCCGCGCTCGGCGGCATCGTCGGCGCGTTTGCGCTCCAGGCGCGCAGCGGCGCGGCCGGGCTGCTGGGCGCCCACTTCCTCGACCTTGCGGGCCGGCCCCGACGCCTTCTGGAATGGCAGGGCGCCATCCTGGTCATCAATTTCTGGGCGACGTGGTGCGCGCCGTGCCGCGAAGAGATCCCGATGCTGGTTGCTGCATCGCAGCATTACCGTAGTAACGGTGTCGAAATAGTCGGTATTGGCATCGATAATGCCGACAACGTACTCCAATTCGCAAGAACCTACGCCGTCGCCTACCCGCTTCTCATCGCCGACGCGAAAGCCATCGATCTGATGCGCGGTCTGGGCAATGCCCCGGGCGGCTTGCCATTTACTGTCGTGCTGGATCGTAGGGGTGTGGTCACCTACCACAAGCTTGGAGCCCTCAGCCGCCCGGAGCTCGACAGGGTACTGGTCGGGATGTTGCTATAAGATGCCGCGTTCTGCGGCGAATAACACCCAAAAACACGCTGCAAGCGGGGACATGATGGACTTGCGCAAACTCAGGAAGCTAATCGACCTGGTGCAGGAGTCCGGCATCGCCGAGCTCGAGATTACCGAGGGCGAGGAGAAGGTGAAGATCGTGAAGGGGGGCGGGATCAGCGTGAGCCCGGCGCCGGGCAGCGCGCCCGCAGCAGCGGCGCCGCCGCCGCCGGCGGGGCCGCCGGCAGCCGAGCCCGAGCCAGGGCAGGAGGGTCATGTCGTCAAGGCGCCGATGGTGGGCACGTTTTATCGATCGCCGTCGCCGGACGCCAAGGTCTTCGTCGAGGTCGGCCAGACCGTAAAGGAGGGCGACACCATCTGCATCATCGAGGCGATGAAGCTGATGAACGAGATCGAGGCCGACGCGGCCGGGGTGGTGAAAGCGATCCTGGTCGAGAACGGCCAACCGGTGGAGTACGGCCAGGCGCTGTTCATCCTCGGCTGAATGTTCGAGAAGATTCTCATCGCCAACCGGGGCGAGATCGCGTTGCGCATCCAGCGCGCCTGCCGCGAGATGGGCATCCGCACGGTGGTCGTGCACTCGGAGGCCGATACCGAAGCCAAGTACGTCAAGCTCGCCGACGAGTCGGTGTGCATCGGGCCACCGCCGGCCGCGGCGAGCTACCTGAACATCCCGGCGATCATCAGCGCGGCGGAGGTGACCGACGCCGAGGCGATCCATCCCGGATACGGGTTTCTTTCCGAAAACGCCGATTTTGCGGAGAAGGTGGAGCGTTCCGGCTTCGTCTTTATCGGGCCGCGGCCCGAGAACATCCGCCTGATGGGCGACAAGGTAAGCGCCAAGCAGGCGATGGCCAAGGCGGGCATGCCGACGGTCCCCGGCTCGGAGGGGGCGCTGCCCGAGGACCCCAAGGAGATCGTGCGCATCGCGCGCAAGGTCGCCTATCCGGTCATCATCAAGGCCGCCGGCGGCGGCGGCGGGCGCGGCATGCGCGTGGTCCATACCGAAGCGGCGCTGCTCAACGCGGTCAACATGACGCGCAACGAAGCCCAGGCGGCATTCGCCAACCCGGTCGTGTATCTCGAGCGCTATCTCGAGAATCCGCGCCACATCGAGATCCAGGTGCTGGCCGATAGCCACAAGAACTGCGTGTACCTGGGAGAGCGCGACTGCTCGCTGCAACGGCGCCACCAGAAAGTGCTGGAAGAGGCGCCGGCGCCCGAGCTGAGCACCAAGCTGCGCGAGCGCATCGGCGAGCGCTGCGTCGATGCCTGCCGCAAGATCAGCTACCGCGGCGCCGGGACCTTCGAGTTCCTCTACGAGGAAGGCCAGTTTTTCTTCATCGAGATGAACACGCGCATCCAGGTCGAGCACCCCGTGACGGAGATGATCACCGGGCTCGATCTGGTGCAGGAACAGATCCAAGTCGCCGCAGGCGAGAAGCTGCGCTTTCGCCAGAAAGACATCCAGCTGCGCGGGCACGCCCTCGAATGCCGCATCAACGCCGAGGATCCGTACCGCTTCACGCCCTCGCCCGGCAAGATCACCTCGTACCACCCGCCCGGCGGCCCCGGCATCCGCGTCGACTCGCATGTCTACCAGGGCTACACCGTGCCGCCGTATTACGACTCCATGATCGGCAAGGTGATCGCCTACGGGGCGACGCGCGAGCAGGCCATCGCGCGCATGCGCATCGCGCTGTCGGAGATGGTGGTGGAGGGAATCCAGACCAACATCCCGCTGCACCGCGAGCTGCTCAATGACACGCGCTTCCTGCGCGGCGGCGTGTCCATCCACTATCTCGAGCAGAAGCTCGCCCAGGAGCAGAAGAAGAAGAAGTAGATGCCCTGGCTCGCGCTCACCGTGGAAGTGGAGGGCGCGGCCGCGGAGGCCTTCACCGAGGCGCTGCTCGAGGCGGGCGCGCGCTCGGTGGACATCGACGAGCCCGAGGCGAGGCGAGCGTCCGTCACCGCAGTGCTGGATCCCGCCGACGACGCCCATGAGCTGTTGCGGGCGGCTTGTCGCGCGTGCGGCATGGCGCCGGTTCCGGCCTGCCGGCTTGCGCGGCTAGGCGACGAAGACTGGGTGCGCCGCAGCCAGTCGCAATTCGCGCCGGTGTCGATCGCCGCACGATTGTGGATCGGGCCGCACTGGCACGCGGCGCCGGAAGGCATGCCGGCGGTGCGCATCGATCCGGGCCTCGCGTTCGGCACCGGCAGCCACGCGAGCACGCGGCTATGCCTCGAGTTTCTCGTGCGCACGCTGCGCGGCGGCGAGCGCGTCCTCGACTATGGCTGCGGCTCCGGTATATTGGCGATCGCCGCCGCAAAGCTCGGCGCGAGCGCAGTCGACGCGGTCGACCTCGATCCGCAGGCGCTCGAGGCGGCGCGGGAGAACGCGCATGCCAACGGGGTCGCGCTTCGCGCCGTGCCGGCAGAGGCGCTGGAACCGGCGCTCTACGATGTCGTGGTGTCCAACATACTCGCCCAACCGTTGATCGTGCTCGCACCTTTGCTCGAAGCGCGGATTGCGCCCGGCGGGCGCATCGCGCTGTCGGGACTCCTGGAATCGCAGGCGGGCGAAGTGCTGCAGGCTTACTCGGGCGGCTGCGACATGAAACTCGCATCGGTGCAGGACCACTGGGCCTTGCTCGAGGGCAGGCGTCGATGAGCCTCGTCACGCGCTGCGCGGTGTGCGGCACGGCGTTTCGCGTGCAGCCCGCGCAGCTCGCCGCGCGCGGCGGCAAGGTGCGCTGCGGCAAATGCGGCGACGTGTTCGACGGCGTCGCAGCGCTGGTGGAGGAGGGGGGCGAGCGGCTCCTGCTCGAGCCCTCGCCGCAGCTCGGCCTGTTCGATCCTTCGCGCCGTCCGCCGCAGGACGCACGACCCGCGCTCGACGAGGCGCCGCTGCCCGAGTTCATGGCCGAGATCGAGCCGCGCACACGGCGCCAGTGGCCGTGGACCGTGGCTGCGCTGGCGGCCGCGGCGCTGCTCGCGGCGCAAGCCACTTTCCGCTACCGCTCGGAGCTTGTCGCATACCTGCCCGCCGCACGCGCGCCGCTCGATGCGGCGTGCCGCTGGCTGCGCTGCGAGGTGGCGTTGCCCCGGCGCCTAAAGCTGCTCAGCATCGATTCCTACGAGGTGCGCGCCGACCCCCAGCGTGATGGCGTCATCGTGCTCAACGCGGTGATCCGCAACCGCGCGCCTTTCCCGCAGGACTACCCTGCGCTGCAGCTCACGCTCACCGACGAAGCCACCCGCCATCTCGTCAGCCGCGTGCTCTCGCCGCGCGAATACCTCGACGCAGGGCGTGCCGCGCAGCTCATCGCCCGGGGCATCGACGCCGGCGGCGAGACTTCGCTCACCGTGTACCTCGACGCCAGCCGCACGCGAGCCACGGGATACCAGCTCGTGCTGTTCTATCCCACGTGAAAATACTGGTCACCGGGTCGATCGCTTACGACACCATCATGGTGTTCCCGGATCGCTTCCGCAATCACCTGCTTCCCGATCAGCTGCATATCCTCAACGTCTGCTTTCTCACCCCGGAGATGCGCCGCGAGTATGGCGGCACGGCCGGCAACATCGCCTACAACCTCAAGCTGCTCGGCGAGGGCGCGCTACTGATGGCGGCGGTGGGCGAGGACATCCAGCCTTATCTTGAGCGCCTGGACGAGCTCGGCATCGGCGGGCAGCTGCTCAAGCGCATCGCCGGCCAATTCACCGCCCAGGCCTTCATCACCACCGACCTGGACGACAACCAGATCACCGCGTTCCACCCCGGAGCCATGAACTACTCGCACCACAACCATGTGGTGCCCGAGCTCGGCGCGGGCCTGGCGATCGTCGGTCCCGACGGCAAGGAAGGCATGCTGCAGCACGCGCGCGAGTGCGCGCAGCACGGCATACCGTACCTCTTCGATCCCGGCCAGGGCCTGCCGATGTTCTCGGCCGCCGAGCTCGGTGAGCTCCTGCGCCATGCCGCCTACGTCGCAGTCAACGACTACGAGGGCAAAATGCTCGAGGAAAAGACCGGCCGCAGGCTCGAAGAGCTCGCCCGAGACGTCAAGGCACTGGTCTGCACGCTGGGCGCCAAAGGCTCCGTAGTGTTTGCAGGCGCTCAACGCCACGAGATTGCGAGCGTTGAGGCCGACAGCGTCACCGATCCGACCGGCTGCGGCGATGCCTACCGCGCGGCGCTGCTATACGGCATCGCGCACGGTTGGGACTGGCTCAGTACGGGTAAACTGGGTGCCGTGATGGGCGCGATCAAGATCGCGCACCGCGGCGCGCAGAACCACGCGCCCGCGCGCGACGAGATCGAGAGCCGGTTCCGACGCGCGTTCGGCTACTCACCATGGAAAGGATAAAGAGATGAAAACCGCGATTCTGGCTGTCGCCCTTGTGACCGGGCTGGCGGGCTGCATGAGCCGCGAGTCGGCGAATGTCTACAGCAAGCACGAGGCGGGGCGCGAGCAGCTGGTGCGCATGGCCACGGTCGACTCCGTGCGCAAGGTCATCATCGACGGCAGCCAGTCCGGTATCGGCGCTGCCGCCGGCGGCGTGGCCGGCGGGGTTGCAGGCAGCGGGGTGGGCCAGGGCAGGGGCTCTGCGGTGGTCGGTGTGATCGGCGCGGTGGCGGGCGGCGTCGCGGGCAACGTGATCGAGAACAAGGCGACCAGCAAGGACGGCTTCGAGATCCTCGTCAAGCTCGACAGCGGCGAGATGCGCGCCATCGTCCAGGAAGCCGATGTCGCGTTTCAGCCGGGGCAGCGCGTTCGCCTGCTGACCTCGGGCGGAATCACCCGGGTCACGCCCTAGCCGAGCGCGCCGCGGATCCTCGCGGCGTAGTCCTCGAGCTTCTCGCGCGGCGGGTTCTTCACCGGCCAGACGAGGCTCATGCCGTCGGCGTCGTGGCGCGGCACGAGATGAATGTGAAAATGGAACACGGTCTGGCCGGCCGCGGCGCCGTTCGCCTGGTATACCGATAGCCCCTGCGGCGCAAACGCGCTGCGGATCGCGCGCGCCACGCGCGCCGCGGTAGCAAACAGCGCAGCCGCCTGCGCCTCGTCGAGCGCATAGATGTTCTCGGCATGCGCCTTC
>DASQGB010000014.1:0-24852 GCA_035632815.1 Burkholderiales bacterium
CTCCTTCACCGTCTTGTAGGGCGAGTTGGCCGGCACCACCAGGACCTGGGGCCCCGAGACGACCTTGGTCACAGGGACGAAGTCCTTCTCGGGGTCGTAGTTCAGCTTGGCGTAAATGTGCTGGTTCGCGGTCACCACCGAACCGGAAGGGAAGAACAGCGTATAGCCGTCGGGCGCAGCACGCGCGGCCTCCGCCGCCCCGACCCCGCCGCCCGCGCCGCCGCGGTTCTCGATCACCACCGGCTGGCCGAGGCTCGCCGAGAGCCGGTCGGCGATCACGCGGCCGAGGATGTCGGTGCCGCCGCCGGGCGGGAAGGGCAGGATGAAGCGGATCGGCCGCGACGGCCAGGATTCCTGGGCGAATGCGCCCGCCGAAATGCAGATTCCGAGGAATAAAGCGAGCGCGACGCGCATTAGCGATTATCTTACCTACCGGAGGTCCCATGAAATACGCGTTCGTGTCGATTGCCTGCCTGCTCCTCGCGTCCGCCGCCCAGGCCCAGCAGAAGGACATGTCGTTCTTCATTACCGGCGCCGGGCCCGGCAAGGGGGCGGATCTCGGCGGCCTGAAGGGCGCCGACCAGTATTGCCAGTCCCTCGCCAAAGGCGCAGGCGCGGGAGGCAACTGGCGTGCCTATCTGAGCACCAGCGAATCGGGCGGCGCAAAGGCCGTCAATGCCCGCGACCGCATCGGCAAGGGCCCGTGGAAGAACGCCAAGGGCGAGGCAATCGCTAACAATATCGACGACCTGCACAAGAACAGCAAGATCAACAAGCAGACGGGGCTCACGGAGAAGGGCGAGATGGTCAACGGCCGCGGCGACACGCCGAACCGGCACGACATCCTGACCGGCTCCCAGCCCGACGGCCGCGCCTTCCCGGCCGACAAGGACATGACCTGCGGCAACTGGACCAGGAGCGGCGAAGGTGCCGCGATGGTCGGGCACCACGACCGCATCGGCCTGCGCGACGACGACGCCTCGAAGTCCTGGAACTCGTCGCATCCCTCGCGCGGCTGCAGCCAGGATGCGCTGCGCTCGAGCGGCGGGGACGGGCTGTTCTATTGCTTCGCGACGAAGTAAGGTAGCGGGGCTCCCGCGCCCGCGGGGGCCCCACCCCGGAGGCATCCATGGCGATCAACGTCAGCCTCGTCAACTTCACCGATCAGGGCATCCGCAACATCAAGGAATCGCCGGCGCGCGTCAAAGCGTTCCGCGACCTGTGCAAGAAGCAGGGCGTCAACGTGCGCGACATGTACTGGACGCTCGGGCAGTACGACATGGTGGTCATCACGGAAGGGCCGGAAGAAGCGCTGTCCACCGTGATGCTGAGCGTCGCCAAGCTCGGCAACGTGCGCACGCAGTCGTTGCGCGCGATGGACGCCGAGACCTGGCAGCGGGTGCTCGAGAAGGTCTAGGCGCCGCCTAGCAGCGGTACTTGCAGCCGATCGCGCGGCGATCGAGGGGTTGCTGCATGCCTGCTTCGCGCAGCACCCACGCGGCGAAGGTATTGCTGTTCGGGCCGGGCCAGTAACGGTATCGCTGGCAGTGCGGATACTCGCTTGCCTTTTGTAGAACTGCGGCGATCGAACGGGCCTGCTCACCCTGCCATTCGGCGGCGATGCGCGCCGGGCCGCCGCCGACGCCCGCGTCCGGGGGCTTGAGGTCGCAGTGCAGGTGCCCGACGCTGCGCCCGCCGGCGTTCTTCGTCTGCCATACTTCCCAGCGGTGGCATGTGCCGCCATCGAACACCACGAACCAATAGTGCACTGCGAGCGCGCCGATGAACGGCAACGGTGCGTAGCGCAACTGCACGGTCAAGGCAGCCATGAGAAAACTGATCGGATGGATCGCGGGCGCGGCGCTGAGCGTCGCCGCGCAGGCGCAGGATTTTCCGGCCAAGCCAATCCGGATTGTAGTGCCGTTCTCGCCCGGCGGCGTCGCCGACAACAGCGCGCGCGTGGTGGCCGAGCCGCTCAGCCTGCGCCTGGGGCAGCAGGTGATCGTCGAGAACCGCCCCGGCGCGAGCGGCAACATCGGCACGCAGGGGGTGGCGCAGGCCGCGCCCGACGGCTACACCCTGCTGCTCGGCTTCGACGGCACGATGGTGATCAACCCGCACGTGTTCGCGAAGATCCCGTTCGACACGCTGAACGACTTCGCCCCGGTCACCAAGCTCGGCGACGCCACGCTGATCCTGGTTTCCCATCCTTCGATTGCCGCGAAAAATCTGTCGGACTTCATGGCCCTCGCAAAGTCGAGCACGCGCACCTGGCCGTACGGCACCTCGGGCACCGGCGGCACGCCGCACCTCGCCGGCGAGCTCTTCAAGCAGCGCACGGGCGTGCAGCTCGAGCACATTCCCTACAAGGGCGGCGGGCAGGCGATCACCGACGTCGTCGGCGGCCAGATCCCGCTGGTGTTCACCGCCATCGCCACCGCGCAGCAGTACGTGCGCGCCGGCCGGCTGGTGGGCCTCGGCGTGCCGGGGGCGAAGCGCTCCGGCGCGCTGCCCGAGGTGCCGACCTTCGCCGAGAGCGGCCTGCCGGGCTTCGATGTCTCGTCCTGGGTGGGCATCTTCGCACCCGCGAAAACCCCGCGGCCGGTCATCGAGCGCTTGCAGAAGGAGCTCGACGCGGTGCTGCGCACGCCGTTCGTGCGCGAGCGCTACGCGACGCTGGGCATCGAGCCCGTCGGCAACAGCTCGGAGGAGTTCGCCGGCCAGGTGCGCGACGATCTGGCGAGATGGGAGAAGGTCGTCAAGGCCGCTAACGTCCGCCTGGAGTAGGCGTCACTTCGCAAATCAACTGCAGCAAGCCCGGACCGTAGCGCTCGAGCTTTTTAGTGCCGATGCCGGCAATCGCAGAAAGCCCGTCCAGGTCTTTGGGTCGAACGGCCGCGATGGCCGAAAGCGTGGCGTCGTGAAACACCACGTACGGAGGGACGGATTGCTCGCGCGCGATTTTCGTGCGCCAGGCTTTGAGCCGGGCAAGGAGCGGGGAGTCGGTGCCGGAGGCGGCGGTGCGGCGCTTCGCGGATTTGGCCTTGCGCGGAGACGCGCGGCGCATTTCGACGCTCTGCTCGCCCTTGAGGACCGTGCGGGCGGCGGGGGCGAGGCGCAGGGCGCCGAAGGAATCGTGGTCGGGGCGGGCGTAGCCCAGGGCGACGAGTTGCCTGAAGACCGAGCGCCAGATCGGCTCGTCGAGGTCGGCGCCGATGCCAAAGACGCTGAGCTGGTCGTGGTTCCACTGCGAGACCCGCTCGGTTTGCTTGCCGCGCAGGATGTCCATGAGGTGCACCGCGCCGAAGCGCTGCCCGGTCCGGTAGATCGCCGAGAGCGCCTTGCGCGCGGCGTCGGTGGCGTCCCAGGTCTCGGGCGGCTCGAGGCAGGTGTCGCAGTTGCCGCAGGGCTCGCTCGCTTCGCCGAAGTAGTCGAGCAGGCGCACGCGGCGGCAACCGGCCGTCTCGCACAGCCCGAGCAGGGCGTCGAGCTTCGCGAGGGAAATGCGCCGGAACTCCTCATTGCCTTCGGACTGCTCGATGAGGCGCCTTAGCTGCACGACGTCGCCCAGGCCATAGGCCATCCAGGCGTCGGCGGGCAGGCCGTCGCGGCCGGCGCGGCCGGTCTCCTGGTAATAGCCCTCGATGCTCTTGGGCAGGTCGAGGTGGGCGACGTAGCGCACGTCGGGCTTGTCGATGCCCATGCCGAAGGCGATGGTGGCGACGATGACCACGCCGTCCTCGCGTTGGAAGCGCTCCTGGTGCGCGGCGCGCGAAGGGGCGTCCATGCCGGCGTGGTAGGGAAGCGCGCGCACGCCGTGCTCGCCTAGCCACGCGGCCGTCTCGTCGACTTTCTTGCGCGACAGGCAATAGACGATGCCGGCTTCGCCGGAATGCTCGTCGCGGATGAAGCGCAGGAGCTGCGCGCGCGCATCGACCTTGTCGACGATGCTGTAGCGGATGTTCGGCCGGTCGAAGCTCGAGATGAAGACTCTTGCGTCCTCGAGCGCGAGGCGCCGGATGATCTCGTCGCGCGTCTGCGGATCGGCGGTGGCGGTGAGCGCGATGCGCGGCACCGAGGGAAAGCGCTCGTGCAGCAAAGAAAGCTGCAGGTATTCCGGGCGAAAGTCGTGGCCCCATTGCGACACGCAATGCGCCTCGTCGATGGCGAACAGCGCAAGCTCGGATTGCTCCAGTGCATCGATCATGCGCGGCATCACGAGGCGCTCCGGCGCAACGTACAGCAGGTCGAGCTCGCCCTGGCGCAGCGCGCGCTCGGTGGCATAGGCCTCCTGGCCGTCGAGCGTGGAATTGAGGAACGCGGCGCGCACGCCGAGCTGGCGCAGCGCCGCGACCTGATCCTGCATCAGCGCGATCAGCGGGGAGACGACGAGCGCGGTGCCCTTGCGCAGCAGGGCGGGCAGTTGGAAGCACAGCGACTTGCCGCCGCCCGTGGGCATCAGCACCAGCGCGTCGCCGCCGCCCGCGACATGCGCCACGATAGCCTCCTGCGCACCGCGGAAGGCCGGATGGCCGAAGACCGTTTTGAGGACCCGCAGTGCGCTCATGCCGCGCTCATGCCGCGCGCGTGACGCCGTCGGGCGCCTCCTCGGCGGGACGCAGCTCGGCATCGGCCTCGAGCACGTCGTTCGCGAGGAAGCCGCCGGACTGGTGGCGCCACAGCTTCTCGTAGTGGCCGCCCAGGCGCAGGAGCTCGCTGTGCGTGCCTTCCTCGATGATGCGCCCGGCCTCGAGCACGATCAGGCGGTCCATGCGCGCGATGGTGGAGAGGCGGTGCGCGATCGCGATCACCGTCTTGCCTTCCATCAGGTCGAGGAGCTGTTCCTGGATGGCCAGCTCGACCTCGCTATCGAGCGCCGAGGTGGCTTCGTCGAGCACCAGGATCGGCGCGTCCTTGAGCAGCACGCGCGCAAGCGCGACTCGCTGGCGCTGGCCCCCGGAGAGCTTGACGCCGCGCTCGCCGACGTGCGCGGCGTAGCCTTTGCGGCCGTTCCAGTCCTGCAGCCCGACGATGAAGTCGTGCGCCTGCGCCATGCGCGCGGCCGCCTCCACCTGCGCGTCGGTGGCGCCCGGGCGGCCGTAGCGGATGTTGGCGGCGATCGAGCGGTGCAGGAGCGAGGTGTCCTGGGTCACCATGCCGATCGCCGCGCGCAGACTCTCCTGCGTCACCTGCGCGATGTCCTGGCCGTCGACCAATATCGCGCCGCGCTCCAGGTCGTAGAAGCGAAGCAGCAGGTTGACGAGCGTCGACTTGCCGGCGCCCGAGCGCCCGACCAGGCCGACGCGCTCGCCGGGGCGGATGGTCAGGCTCAGGCGCTCGAGCACCGGCCTGCCGTCGCGCCTGCCGTAGCTGAAGGTCACCTCTTCGAGGCGCACTTCGCCGCGCGACACCTCGAGCGGCCGCGCGCCGGGACGGTCGGCGCCGCTGTGCGGCACGGCGATGCTCTGCATGCCTTCCTGCACCACGCCGATGTTCTCGAAGATGCTGGTGACCTCCCAGCTCACCCAGCCGGCGACGTTGGCGATCTGCCAGGCGAGCGGCAGCGCCGTGGCCACCACGCCGGCGCTCACCGCGCCCTGCGCCCACAGCCAGATGCCGATGGCGGCGGTGCCGGTGAGCAGCGCCGCGTTCATCAGCGCGAGCGCGAACATGAACTGCGAGATCAGGCGCATGTGCGCGGCGATCGCCCGCTGGTGCTCGTCGACCGTCTCGCGCACGTAGGCGTCCTCGTCCGCGAGGCGCGCGAACAGCTTCACGGTCAGGATATTGGTGTAGCTGTCGACTACCCGCGCCATCACCTGGGAGCGCATCTCCGAGCTCGCCTTGGCAAGGTCGCGCATGCGCGGCACGAAATAGCGCAGGAACACGGCGTAGCCGAGGAACCAGAGGACCGTAGGGACGCCGAGGCGCCAATCCGCGGCGACCATCAGCGCCAGCGCGCTCAGGCCGTACACGGCGATGTACCAGACGGCGCGGATGCTCGCCATCACGCTCTCGCGCAGCGCGTTGGCGGTCTGCATCACGCGGTTGGCGATGCGGCCGGCGAAATCGTTCTGGAAGAAGCTCCAGCTCTGGCGCACCACATGCCAGTGCGCCTGCCAGCGCACCAGGCTGGTGGCGCCGGGGATGAGCGCGTTGTGGCGGATCGCCACGTCGGCGAGGATGAGCAGCGGCCGCAGCAGCATCACCAGGAGCGCCATGCCGGCGAGCCAGGGCCACTCGCGCGCGATCGCCGCCTGGCGGTCCGCCGCCTCCATGAGGGACACCAGCCTGCCGATGAACAGCGGGATCACCGTGTCGACCAGCGCCACCGCCAGGCTGGTGACGAACATGAGCGCGTACCAGCCTTTGGTCTGGCGCGCGAAATGCCAGTAGAAGGCGAGCAGCCCGGGCGGCGGCGCGCCCAGCCCCGCGCTCGCCGTGCCGCGGATGCGTGATTCCAGATAGCTGAACATAGACCTGCTTATTCTTGGTGGATCAGAAACCAAACCAGAGGGTACCTCATTCTGCTTTTGAAAAAATTACAGTACCCGGGCTACGCCCAGTCCAGCACCGCGACCGTCGAGGCGCCACCGGCGAGGTACAGGAACGGCCCGTCCCAGGTATGCGGCGACCAGGCTTCGGCGAGCGTCATGGCCGCTGGAATGACCAGCAGGGCGAGGAAGAATTGCGTGCCTTCGAGCTGGCTGCGCATCAGAAAAATCGCCAGCACCGCGCTCATCAGCACGCACGCGCTACCCTCTAGGCTGCGCGTGTAGGTGCGATCGGTGAACAGCGCGCGCGTGCGGTAGGTATGGCGCCCGAAGCGCACGCCGATCGGCTCGGCGAGGCCGTCGCCGATGCCGGCGACGAGCACGGTGATGTAGATGAGGGGCACCTTGTCGTACTGCTGCAACCAGACGAGCATCGCGATCAGCACCACATAGGTGGCGAAGATCTGCGTGGTGAGCCACAGCAGGGTGTACGGGCGGTCCTCCGGCCGGTCGAACGCGGCGAAAACGGTCGCGAGGAAGCGCGAGCGGCTGCGCAGCGGCTCGCTCAAGGCGAGGATGCTGGCGAGGAACACCAGCCCGCTCAGCACCACGGTCGCGTAATTTCCCGGGTAGGGCAGGTAGGCGGCGAGCGTGAGCGGCACGAAGAACAGCAGGAAGTGCAGGATCTTGCGCGTGTAGTTGACGCGGATGCCTCCGCGCAGGACCCACAGGCCGAGGAAAAAGGCCGCAAGGAAAAGGACCGCGGTCCTCGTTGCCTCGATCAGCCAGAAGTTCGACAAGCTAGCGGTAGATCGCGACGAGGCGCCGGCCGTCGCGATGGATGGCCGCGCGGTACATGCCCTGGCTGTTGAACGGCATCGCGATGTTGCCGCGGCGGTCGACGGCGATCAGGCCGCCGTCGCCGCCCAGGTCCGCCACGTTCTTCAGCGCCGCCGCGGCTGCGGCGGCGAGCGAAGCATCGGCGTAGCGCATGCGGGCGCACACATCGTGGGCGACTGCGGCGCGTATGAAGGCTTCGCCGAGCCCGGTCCCGGAAATCGCGCAGGCGCGGTTGTCGGCATAGGTGCCGGCGCCGATGATCGGCGAGTCGCCTACGCGGCCCGGCAGCTTGCCGGTATAGCCGCCGGTCGATGTCGCCGCAGCGAGGTTGCCAGCCGCGTCGAGCGCCACCGCGCCGACGGTGCCGTGGTGGTTCTTCAGATTCCTTCGTAATGCCTTGAAGCGTTTCTCGGTCCGAAAATACGCCGGCGGCTCGAGCTTCAGGCCCTGCGTGCGCGCGAAGCGCTCGGCGCCCTCGCCGGCGAGCAGCACATGCCGGCTCGCTTCCATCACCGCGCGCGCGGCGAGGATCGGGTTGCGAATGCGCCGGACCGCCGCCACCGCTCCCGCGCGCAGCGTCGCGCCTTCCATGATCGACGCGTCCATCTCGATCTTGCCGTCGCTGTTGAAGCACGACCCGCGCCCGGCGTTGAACAGCGGGTTGTCCTCCAGCACCGCGACCGCCGCGGTGACCGCATCGAGGCTCGCGCCGCCGTCCTTCAGGATCGCATAGCCGGCTTCGAGCGCATGCTCGAGACCGGCGCGGGCCTGCGCCGCAGTCTTCGCGCCGATTCCGCGCAGGACACCCGCGCCGCCGTGGATTGCGATGACCGCCGTCACAGCCCGAGGTACGCCTGCCTTACCCGATCGTTATGAAGAAGTTCCTTTCCAGGGCCATTCAAGACGATGCGCCCGTTCTCCAGCACATAGGCGTGGTCGGAGATCTTCAGCGACACCGCCACGTTCTGCTCCACCAGCAGGATCGTCAGGCCGCGCTCGTTGAGCAGGCGGATGGTGCGCAGCACCTCCTGCACCACCAGCGGCGCGAGGCCGAGGGAGGGCTCGTCGAACATGATGAGCTCGGGCTGCGCCATCAGGCAGCGGCCGATGGCGAGCATCTGCTGCTCGCCCCCCGACAGAGTGCCGGCGACCTGCGTCTTGCGCTCGGCGAGCTTGGGGAACATGGCGAAGACGTCGTCGAGCTGGCGCCGGGCCCCGGCGCGCGCGCGGGGGAGCATGGCGCCCATCTCGAGGTTCTCGAGCACCGTCAGGCTGGGGAAGACCTGGCGGCCCTCGGCCACCTGGCCGATGCCGAGGTTGCAGATCTGATGGGATGCGAGCCTGTCTATTCTCTTTTGATTGAAAACAATCTCTCCGGAACGCGGGATCTCGATGCCGGCGATGGTGCGGATGAGGGAAGACTTGCCGGCGCCATTCGCACCAACGATGGCGACGATCGCGCCCTTCGGCACATCGAGAGTGACGTCGTCGAGCGCCTGCGCATCACCGTAATAGAGGTTCAATTTTTCAACCGAGAGAAAGTTGGAGACTGTCCCTGTTTTCATACCTCGGTTTCCTCGCCCAAGTAGCACTCGAGCACCGCGGGGTCGCGCACGATCTCGGCCGGCGTGCCGCGCGCGATGACTTCGCCGTGATGAAGCACGCCGATGTGCTGCGCGAGGGCCATCACCGCCCGCATGACGTGCTCGATGAGCAGGATGGTGAGGCCATCGCTGCGGTTGAGGCCGCGGAACACTTCGACCATCTGGTCGCATTCGGTCGGCCGCAGCCCGGCCATGACTTCGTCGAGGAGCAGCAGCTTCGGGCGCGTGGCGAGGGCGCGCGCGACCTCGAGGCGCTTGCGGTCGGGGAGGGTCAAGGAGGAAGCAGGCAGATCGGCCTTGGGATCGAGGCGAAGCTTCTTCAATATGGAAATCGAATGCGAGCGTGCGCCTGCAGAGGTCCGCTCCTTCAGAAATGCGCCGACCATGACGTTGTCGAGCACCGAAAGCCCGGCGAAGGGCTTGACGATCTGGAAGGTGCGGCCGATGCCGGCGGCGCAGACTTGATCCGGTCGGAACCCGTGAATCGGTTTGTTTTGAAAAACGATAGAACCGGAGTCAGGCGGGAAAACACCGGCGATCATGTTGAAGATGGTGGTCTTGCCGGCGCCGTTGGGGCCGATCAGGGCGTTGATGCTGCCTTCGGGGATCTCGAACGACGCGTCGTGCACCGCGCGCAGGCCGCGGAAGGACTTCGAGATGCCGCGCACCTCAAGCAGCGCCATCGGGACGCTTCCTCCTGCAAAGCTGCACCACCGCGACGATCGACACGATCCAGAGCAGAGGGATGATCAGGAGGAGGTCGACGCGGATGTTGCATTCGCCGGAGCAAAGGATGCGCGCCTTCATCAGCGATTCGTACACCGCGTACGCGGCCCAGAGCAGCGCGGTGATCGCAACGAAAGGTTTCCTCTTGAGGTAGTACCCATAGCCGAAAAGCGCAGCGGGCACGAGAGCGGCCAGCGGCCAGACGATGAAGCCGACCAGGGGAAGGACGAGCAGGTTGTCCCATTTCACAGCCGCAGCTTCCTTGCGAGCGCGGGCCAGATGCCGTGCGGCAGGAACATGATGACCGCCAGCAGCACCACGCCGTAGAACACCTGCTTGATGCCCGGAATCTCCCAGCCGAGCGCCGCCATCAGGTCGGTGATGCCGTCGGACAGCAGGGTCAGCACCGCGGCGCCGAGGATCGGGCCGAACAGCGTGCCGACCCCGCCGATCACCGGCCCCAGGATGATCTCGATCGAGCGGCTGATGTTGAAGATCTCGTGCGGGAAGAGGTTGTTGTAATAGAAGGCGAAGAACACGCCGGCGACCGAGGTCATGGCGGCGCTGATCGCCACGGCGAGCATTTTCCAGCGGAAAGTGTTGATGCCGAGCGCCTGCGCCGCCTCCTCGTTCTCGCGGATGGCCTGCCAGTAGTACCCCGCCCTTGATTTGAGAAGAAAGAAGCACAGGATGAAAGCGCCGCAGGTCAGGGCGAGCATGGCGTAGTAGTACATGAACGGCGGGCCGCGGAAATTGGCGAGATCCCAGCTGTCGCGCTGCGCCACCCTGAGGAACATGCCGCCCGGGCCGCCGAGCCAGTCGAGGTGGTCGAAGCCGATGCGCGTGAACTCGGCGAAGGCGATGGTCAGCAGGGCGAAATACACGCCCGAGATGCCGAAGCGGAAGGCGAGAAAGCCGATCACCAGGCCGAGCGCCACGCACAGCAGCATCGCCAGCCACAGCCCGGCCCACGGCCCGATGCCGTAGTGGAAGAACAGCGCCCCGGCGGCGTAGGCGCCGACGCCGACGTAGAGCGAATGCCCGAGCGAGAGCTGCCCGGCGAAGCCCATCATCACGTTCCACGCCTGCCCGGTATAGGCGAGATACAGGATCAGGGTGGCGACCGAAAGGGCGTACGGCCCGGCGAGCCAGGGAAGGAGAAGCAGGAAAACAAATAAAACGGAAAGAGAAACCGCGGCCTTGCTCATGACGTCTTGCCGAGCAGACCCTGGGGCCTGAAAAGCAGGACCAGGATCAGGAGCCCGAAGCTGAACATGCTTTTCGCCGAGGGCGCGATGAAGAGGCCGGCAAGCGCCTCCGAGACGCCGATCAGAACACCACCGAGCAGTGCGCCTCCCATCGAGCCCAGGCCGCCGACGATGACGATGACAAAGGCGAGCAGGGTATAGGCGGGCCCGAGCGCCGGCGTCACGTCGACCAGCAGCACCATGGCGCAGCCGGCGACAGCTACGCAGATGGAGCCGAGGCCGAACGTCAACGCATAGAGTTTTTTAACGTGCAAACCCACCACGCGGGCGCCCATGTAGTTGTCGGCGCAGGCGCGAATGGCTTTTCCAGTCAACGAATATTTGAAAAACGCAAACAGGCCGAGTGCGGCGACCACGGCCGCCCCGGCGGCGTAGAGCCGCGCCTTGTCGATGAGGATCCCGCCGATCTCGAAGGACTCGAGCTGGTAGTCCACCTGCACGTTGCGCGCGTCGGGGCCGAAGATCATCAGCAGCGCGTTCACCATGATGATCGCCACCGCCACCAGCAGCATGAACTGAGAGTGCTCCGGGCGCGTGATGAACGGGTTGATCAGCCCGGCCTGCAGCGCGTAGCCGAATATGAAGAAGGCCGCGGCGACGGGCACGATGGCGAGGAAGGGATCGAGGCGCAGCGCCGCGAAGAGCACCGTGGCCGCATACATGGCGATGGTCATCATCTCGCCGTGCGCGAAGTTCACCACGCGCACCACGCCGAAGATCACCGACAGGCCGAGCGCCATCAGGCCGTACACCAGGCCTGTCAGGACCCCGGCAATTACGACGTTCGCGACAAGATCAAATCCCAACTACGTTTTCTTGTAATACGGCGCCGGGAAGACGGGCTTCGCCGTGGCGGCATTCGCCGGCAGCACGACGGTGGGCAGCAGGTTCAGGTTCTGCACGCACGCCGAGCCGATGCCCTCGACCTGGCCCTTCTCGTTGAACTTGATCGGCCCGCCGAGCGTCATCTTGTCGGCGATGTTGGTCTGCCGGATGGCTTCGGCGAGCGTCTTCGGATCCGTGCTCTTCGCGCGCTTGAAGGCGTCCGCGGCGATGAGGATCGCCTCGAAGGTGAAGCCCGCGTTGAGGCCGTGGAACACCAGCCTGTCCTTCGGATTCTGCTTCAAAAACGCCTTCTCTACGACCTTGGTCAACCTGGCGTTCGGGTTGTACCAGGGCACGTTGGAGATCGAGTGCTCGGAGAGCTTGCCCAGCGTCTTGAAATACTGCTCCTCGTACATGCCGGGCGAGCCGGGGCTGACGATGCCCATCGGGTTCCAGCGCTGCTTCACCATCTCGCGCCGCAGGATGATGGCGTCGTTCAGGCGGCAGACCAGCAGCAGGAAGTCGGCGTTCGACGCCTTCGCCTTGGATACCTCCACCGTGAGGTCCTTCGCCGCGGGATCGTAGGCGATGGTGTCGACGACCTTGAAGGGCAGCTGCGTGAGCCGCGGCATGAACGCGCCGATGCCTTTCGCCATCGCCTGGCCGAAGGTGTCGTTGACGTGCATGAACACCGCCGTGCGCGGCACGGTGCTGGTGGCCTGGAACAGCTCGCCGATCAGGGCGAGCCCGTTCCTCACGATGTCGGGCGCGGTCTGGAAATTCCTGAACACGTACTTGTAGCCCTGCTCGGTGATCTGCGGCGCGGCGGCGATGTTGATCACGAAGGGCACGCCGCGCTGCTCGGCGACCTGCGCGATCGCCGCGGCAGCGCCGGAGTCGAACGGGCCGACGAGCACATTGGCGCCTTCCTGGATCAGCCGCTCGGCGCGCGTGCGCGCCGTGTCGACGTTGGATTCGAAGTCGGCGTTCATCAGCTCGATGTCGACGCCGAGCATCTCCTTGATCACGCCCGGGGCGATGTCGGCGCCTTTCTGGCACGACTGGCCGATGAAGCCGAGGTAGCCCGAGCGCGGCAGGATCATGCCGATGCGCAGCTTCTGCGCCTGCGCGCGGACCATTCTCGGAACAAGCGCAAAGGGGGAGATCGCGGCTAACGCGCCCGCAGCGGCGAGCGCTCGATTGAACTGGCGGCGTTGCATGGCTTTTCTCCTTGGGGGTCCGGTATTCTAAGCGACACTCCGTGCTCATGACCCGACCGACCCGGCGCGTCCGCCTCGGCCCCCGCGATGTCCTCGTCGAGCGCCGGCCCGGCGACATCGTTCACCTGCGCTCGCCACATGCGCTGCCTGCGTATCCGCGGCACATGGCGGAAAAGCTGGTGCACTGGGCGGACCGCGCGCCGCAGCGCATCCTCTTCGCCCAGCGCAATGCCAGCGGCGCCTGGCGCAGCGTCGCTTACGGCGAGGCCCTCGAGTCCGCGCGCCGCGTCGGCGCGGCTCTCCTCGAGAGGGGACTGAGCGCGGAACGGCCGCTGATGGTCCTCTCGGGCAACGACATCGAGCACGCGCTGCTCCACCTGGGCGCGCTGTACGTCGGCGTGCCTTACGCGCCGGTCTCGCCCGCCTATTCGCTGCTCTCGGCCGATTTCGCCAAGCTGCGGACCATCGTCCGGCTGCTGACGCCGGGGGTGGTGTACGCGAATGGCGATCAGTACCGGCGCGCGATAGATGCGGTGAGGCCTGGAGCTGTTGTTCATGATTTTGAAGAATTGCAAGCCACGCCCGGCCGAGGGGTCGAGGAGGCTTACGCGCGGGTCGGTCCGGACAGCATCGCCAAGTTCCTGTTTACTTCCGGCTCGACCGGCGTGCCGAAGGCGGTGATCAACACCCAGCGCATGTGGTGCTCGAACCAGGCCATGATCAGCACGATGTTCGCGTTCTTCAGCGACGAGCCGCCGGTGATCGTCGACTGGGCGCCCTGGCATCACACCGCCGCGGGCAACCACGATTTCGGCCTGGTGCTCTACAACGGCGGCTCGTATTACATCGACGAAGGCAAGCCGATGCCGGGCGCCGTCGAGACCACGGTGAGGAACCTGCGCGAGATCGCGCCGACCTGGTACTTCAACGTGCCGAAGGGGTACGAAGCGCTTCTGCCTTTCTTGAAAAAAGATCATCGACTGAGAGAAAACTTTTTCAGCCGGCTGAAGGTACTGTGGTTCGCTGGGGCGGCCATTTCGCAGCATGTCTTCGACGAGATCAAGCAGCTCGCCTGGCAGACCTGCGGCGAGACGATTCCATTTCTCACCGGCTTCGGCGCCACCGAGACCGCACCCGCAATGATGGGACGCCTGTGGGACACCGACAACGCCGCCAACATGGGATTGCCGCCGCCGGGCGTGGAGATGAAGCTTGTGCCGTTCGAAGACCGGCTGGAGGCGCGCGTCAAGGGCCCAAACGTCACGCCCGGCTACTGGCGCCAGCCCGAGCTCACCGCGGCGGCCTTCGACGAGGACGGCTATTACCGCCTGGGGGATTGCTTTGTTTTTGAGGACGTGGAAGACCCGCGCAAAGGCCTTCTGTTCCGCGGTCGCATCGCCGAGGATTTCAAGCTCGCGACCGGCACCTGGGTGAACGTCGGGCCGCTGCGGGCGCGCTTCATCGAGCACTTCGCCCCGCTGGTGCGCGACGTGGTCATCGCCGGCGAGGGGCGCGGCGAGCTCGGCGCATTGATCTTTCCGGCAGGAAACGCTTCACCTCACGAGCTGCAGCTACGGCTTTCGACCTTCAAAAGCACGGGCAGCTCCAATCGCATCAGCCGCGTGATGGTGCTGGAAGATCCGCCGTCGCTCGACGCCGGCGAGATGACCGACAAAGGGTCGATCAATCAAAGGGCGGTTTTGAACAGAAGAAAAGCCATGATAGAGGAGCTGTACCGGGAACCGCCGGGCGCAAGGGTGATATGGATCTGAAGAACCTGGTCGCCATCGACGTCCACACGCACGCCTGGAAGTCCGCGCTGCAGGTCGACGACGCCCCGACCGAATCGCAGGAGGCGATGGGCCGCTATTTCCGCTACGCGCCCCAGCACAGCACCGTCCCCGAGATGGCCGATTACTACCGCAAGCTCAAGATGGCGTTCGTCGTGTTCACCGTGGACAGTCCGAACGAAAAAAGGAAAATCTCCAACGAGGAGATTGCCGATCTGGCCCACAAGAACAGCGACGTCGCGATTGCGTTCGCGAGCATCGACCCGCACCGCGGCGAGAAGGGGGTGCGCGAGGCGCGGCGCCTCATCAAGGACTTCGGCGTGAAGGGCTTCAAGTTCCATCCCTCGGTGCAGGGCTTCTATCCCAACGACCGCATGGCGTACCCGCTCTACGAGGCCATCGCCGAGGCGAAGCTGCCGGCGCTGTTCCACACCGGGCAGACCGGCGTCGGCGCCGGCCAGCGCGGTGGCGGGGGCATCCGCCTGAAGTATTCCAACCCCATGCTCCTCGACGACGTGGCCGTCGATTTCCCGGACATGCCGATCATCCTCGCGCATCCGTCGTTTCCCTGGCAGGAGGAAGCCCTCTCGGTGGCGACGCACAAGCCGCAGGTCTACATCGACCTCTCCGGCTGGTCGCCGAAGTACTTTCCGCCGATCCTGGTGCAGTACATCAACACCGTGCTCAAGGACAAAATGCTCTTCGGCTCCGACTATCCGGTCATCACGCCGGAGCGCTGGATGGCGGACTTCGAAAAACTGGATATAAAACCCGAAGTGCGGCCGCTGGTCATGAAAATGAACGCCGCGAAGCTTCTGCGGCTCTAAGCCCAATGCCGGTCCGCCAGGAAATCGCCGAAGGCCGCGTCCCCGTCAAGGTTTATACCGGCGAGGTGGAGGCCGCCGCGCGCCAGCAGCTCGTCAACATCTCGCGCCTGCCGATCGTGCACCATCACGTCGCGGCAATGCCCGACGTGCACCTGGGCATCGGCGCCACGGTCGGCTCGGTCATCCCTACGCTGCGCGCCATCATCCCCGCCGCGGTCGGCGTCGACATCGGCTGCGGCATGATCGCGACGCGACTTTCGCTTACGGCAAACGATCTCGACGAAAAGAACCTGCAGAAAATCTTCAACCAGATCTCGCGCGACGTGCCGGTGGGCTTCGAGCAGCACGACGAGCGCGACATCCGTTCTCACGCCGTGAAGCCGTTTCAGAAAGGACTGAAAAGGATCCTTGAGAAGCACCCCGGTATTCAGAAGCGCGTCGGCAAGCGCTCGGACTGGACGCGCCAGCTCGGCACGCTCGGCGGCGGCAACCACTTCATCGAGGTCTGCCTCGACGAGGCGGGCGGGGTGTGGGCCATGCTGCATTCGGGGAGCCGCGGCATCGGCAACGCGATCGGCTCGTACTTCATCGAGCTGGCGAGAAAGGACTTCGAGAGAAATAATATTGCGCTGCCCGATCGCGACCTCGCCTATTTCCCCGAAGGCGCGCAGCACTTCGGCGATTACGTGGCGGCGGTCGGCTGGGCGCAGGACTACGCGCGCGCCAACCGCGCCGAGATGATGGATCTCGCGATCGAGTCGATGCGCCGCCACCTGCCGTCCTTCGAGGCGACCGCAGAGGCGGTCAACTGCCACCACAACTACGTGGAGCGCGAGACGCATTACGGCGAGGAGGTGTGGCTTACGCGCAAGGGGGCGATCCGCGCCCGCGAGGGCGAGCTCGGCATCATTCCGGGCAGCATGGGCGCGCGCAGCTACATCGTCCGCGGCAAGGGCTCGGCCGAGAGCTTTTCCTCGTGCGCGCACGGCGCCGGAAGGAAGATGAGCCGCAATGCCGCGCAAAAGGCTTTTTCCGTTCACGATCTCGCTAAGCAGACCGAGGGGGTCATTTGCAGAAAAGACAAAGGCGTCCTCGACGAGATTCCCGGCGCCTACAAGGACATCGACGAGGTGATGGCGAACCAGTCGGACCTGGTCGAGGTCGTACATACGTTGAAGCAGGTCATCTGCGTGAAAGGCTGATCAATGATGTTCACTCGACGTCGAATGCTGGGCGCTGCGCTGCTCATCCCCCTCGAAGGACTCGCCCAGACCTGCGGCGTGATCACCCCGCGCCAGACCGAGGGTCCGTTCTTCACGCCCAACTCGCCGCTGCGCGCTTCGCTGGTCGAAGCCGGCACGAAGGCGCCGCGCATGCTGGTGACCGGACGCGTGCTGTCGCCGCAATGCCAGCCGGTGGCCAATGCGCTGGTCGACCTGTGGCATGCGGACGAGGAAGGCGCGTACGACAATCGGGGCTACCGCTACCGCGGCCATCAGTTCACCGACCGGGAGGGGCGCTATCGCTTCGAGACCATCGTGCCGGCGCTGTATCCGGGGCGCGCGCGCCATTACCATGTCAAGGTGCAGGCAAAGGGCGGCCGGGTGCTGACGACGCAGCTCTATTTCCCCGGCGACCCGGGGAACCGCCGCGACGGGCTCTATCGCCCGGAGCTCGAGCTGAAGACTTCGAAGAACGAGGAAGGCGCGTTCGACTTCGTCGTCGACGCCTGATTGCGGCCGGACTGGCACGCGCTCTTTGCGCCGCTGCCGCCCGAGGCGGCGGTGCAGCGGGCGCGGCTCCTGGTGCCAGGCTGGGAGCAGATCACCGTCGAGCTTTCGGCCGGCGAAGCCGGCCTGCGGCACGCCATGGTGGTGCTGGACGAAACGGGCACGCCGATCTCGGCCGGCGACTGGGTCACGTACCGCACGCAGGGCGAGGGCGAGGTCACCTATGTTCACGAGAACGTCGGCGGCCGCCTCGAGGCAGACGGCAGCTTCCTCGGCACGCGCTGGCGCAGCGTCGCGGTCGAGCGCGAAGGCAGCGAGGAGGCGCTGACCCGGGAAATGACGTCTTCCAAGCCGAGCGCGGAGGACGTCGCGGGAATCAAAACACTGGTGCTCGAGCTGCTCCGCCGCGTCGACGGGGATATATCCTAGCGCCATACCGAGGTACTGCGTGGACGTCCCTGAAAAACTGAAATACACCGCATCACACGAGTGGATCGCGGATCTCGGCGACGGGTCCGTGAGCGTGGGGATCACCGCGGTCGCGACCGAGCAGCTGGGCGAGCTGGTGTATGTCGAGCTGCCCAATCCCGGCGCGCGATACAAGCAGGGCGAAACATGCGCGGTAATCGAGTCTACCAAGGCTGCATCGGACGTCTACGCACCGCTCTCGGGAGAAGTGACCGAGGTTAACGCCGCGCTCTCGGACGCTCCAGGGCGGGTCAATGCAGCGCCGTACGGGGACGGATGGCTGTTCAAGCTCAAGCTGGCAGACCCCAAGGAGCTCGCCGGGCTGCTCGATGCAGCAGCCTACCGCGCGGCGGCCGGCGCGCAGTGAAAATGCGCGAAGACCCTTTGCGTCGCGACGCATTCCTCGACAGGCACCTCGGCAGCACCGGCAAGGAGGAGCAGGAGCTGCTCGATGCCTTGGGCTGCGGCTCGATCGATGCATTGATCGAAGAAGTCGTGCCGCGCGACATCCGCATGGACGGGCTGCCCGATCTGCCCGCCGCCGTCGACGAGGCGCAGGCGCTCGCGGAGATAGGGGCACTGGCGGAGAAGAACGCGCGTTGGCGCAGCTTCATCGGGCAAGGCTACTACCGCTGTATCACGCCCGCGGTGATCCAGCGCAACGTGATCGAGAACCCCGGCTGGTACACCGCCTACACGCCCTACCAGGCGGAAATTTCGCAGGGGCGCCTGGAGGCGCTGCTCATCTTCCAGCAGATGGTCATCGACCTGACCGGGCTGGCGGTGGCGAACGCCTCGCTGCTCGACGAGGCGACCGCGGCGGCAGAGGCGATGACGCTGATGCGCCGCTCGACGCGGCACCCGGCGCAGGCTTTTTTCATCGACGCGGCTTGCCACCCGCAGGTGATCGAGGTCGTGCGAACCCGCGCGCGCTGGCTGGGTATCGCGCTCGCCGTCGGCGACGCGGAGCGTGATCTCGATCCTGCGGCGGTTTTCGGCGCCCACCTGCAGTACCCCGATACGCTCGGCCGCATCCGGGATCCGCGGCCGGCGATCGAACGCCTGCATGCGGCGCAAGGCCTGGTATCGCTGGGCTGCGACCTTCTCGCGCTGATGCTGCTCAAGTCGCCCGGCGCGCTGGGCGCCGACGTGGCGATCGGCTCGGCGCAGCGATTCGGCGTGCCGCCGGGTTTTGGCGGGCCGCATGCGGCGTTCATGGCCACGCGCGACGAGTTCAAACGCTCGATGCCGGGCCGCATCATCGGCGTCACACAGGATGCAAGCGGGCGCACCGCGTTCAGGATGTCGTTGCAGACGCGCGAGCAGCACATCCGCCGCGAGAAGGCGACAAGCAACATATGCACCGCGCAGGCGCTGCTCGCCAATGTAGCCGCGTTCTACGCCGTCTGGCACGGTCCCGAGGGACTCGCGCACATCGCCCGGCGCGTCAACCTGCTGGCACGGCTCCTCGCGGCGAGCCTGCCCGCCGGGTCCGCGGCGTTTTTCGACAGCGTGCTCCTGCGACCGCAAGGCGCGCCTGACGCTCTGCGCGCGCGCGCCGAGGCGAAGCGCATCAACCTGCGCTGGCTCGAAGACGGCCGGGTGGGGGTGAGCTTCGACGAATGCGCAACGCTCGCCGACGTCGCAGAGGTGGCCGGGATACTCGGCGGCAAAAGCCTTGACCTCGCCGCCCTCGCGCCGCCGGAGTCGATTCCCGCCGGATTGCGCCGCGACGACGCGGTGCTCGCGCATCCGGTCTTCCACCGCCACCGCAGCGAGACCGAGATGATGCGCTTCCTCAAGCGGCTGGAGAACAAGGACTTGTCTCTGACGCACGCCATGATTCCGCTCGGCTCGTGCACCATGAAGCTGAACGCCGCGGCGGAGCTGACGCCGATCTCCTGGCCGCGGCTCGCGGACACGCACCCGTTCGCTCCGGCGGCGCAGGTTGCCGGCACCTTGCAGATGATCGCGGAGCTGGAGAGCGCGCTCGCTGCAATCACGGGGTTCGCGCGGGTCTCGTTCCAGCCCAACTCGGGCGCGCAAGGCGAGTACGCGGGGCTGCTTGCGATTCGCAACTACCATGCCGCGAGAGGCGAGGCGGGGCGGGACGTTTGCCTGATTCCGGCCTCGGCCCACGGCACCAATCCGGCGTCCGCCGCCCTGATCGGGTTGCGGGTGGTGGTGGTGGGCTGCGACCCGCTGGGCAACGTCGACCTGGAGGACCTCGAGCGCAAGGCCCGCCAGAACGCGGGCCGCGTTGCGGCGTTGATGCTCACCTATCCTTCCACCCATGGCGTGTTCGAAGCAAAGGTGCGCCGGATCTGCGAGATCACGCATGCGGCGGGTGCGCAGGTATACATGGACGGTGCCAACCTGAACGCCCTGGCCGGCATCGCGCAGCCTGCGCGCATCGGCGCCGATGTCTGTCATATCAACCTGCACAAGACCTTCTGTATCCCGCACGGCGGCGGCGGTCCGGGCATGGGGCCGATCGCGGTCGCCGCGCATCTTGCGCCGCACCTGCCGGGGCACCCGTGCTGGCCGGACCAGGTGGCCGCGTCACGCAACGGCACCGTCGGCGCAGCGCCCTTCGGCAGCGCATTGATCCTCGCCATTCCGTGGATGTACCTGCGCATGATGGGGCCGCGCGGGATCAGGCGGGCAAGCGAGCTGGCGATCCTGAACGCCAATTACGTTGCGGCGCGCCTGAGGCCGTACTTTCCGGTCCTGTACTCCGGAGCGAACGGCCGCGTAGCGCACGAGTGCATCCTCGACCTGCGCGCGCTGAAGAGCGACACCGGCGTGAGCGCCGAGGACGTCGCCAAGCGCCTCGCCGATTACGGCTTCCATGCGCCCACCCTCTCGTTCCCGGTCGCCGACACCCTGATGGTCGAGCCGACCGAAAGCGAATCGAAGGCGGAGATCGACCGCTTCTGCGAGGCGATGATCTCGATCCACGCCGAGCTGGCGAGAATCCGCAGCGGAGAATGGAATCGCGGCGACAACCCGCTCAGGAACGCGCCGCACACCGCGGAGGAAATCGCCGGCGACTGGAAGCACGCCTACAGCCGGGAGGTGGCGGCTTATCCGACGCCGGCGCAGCGCCTGTGGAAGTACTGGCCGCCCGTAAAGCGCGTCGACAATGTCGCAGGCGACCGCAACCTCGTGTGCACCTGCCCGCCGATCGAGGCCTACACCTGAGCGGGCCACTGCGGCGAACGCCGCTCTACGAGTTGCACCTGGAGCTCGGCGCGCGCATGGTGCCCTTCGCCGGCTATGAGATGCCGGTGCAGTACCCCGCAGGCCTGCGCGCCGAGCATCTCTGGACGCGGGGCAATGCCGGGTTGTTCGATGTTTCGCATATGGGGCAGCTGCGCGTGCGCGGGAGCGGCCTGCATGCGACTCTCGAGCGTGCGTTGCCCGTGGATTTCGATGGCTGGCCGGCGGGAATGCAGAAGTACTCCCTGCTCCTGAATGAGCGCGGCGGCATCGAGGACGACCTGATGGTGACCCGGCTCGAGAACGAGGTGGCGATGGTGGTCAACGCCGCATGCAAGGAGCGGGATCTCGCGCGCCTGGGGTCTCTCTGTCCGAAACTCGAATTCTCCGTTCTGGACCATGCGCTCATCGCATTGCAAGGGCCACGCGCGGAGGAAGTTTTCGCCGAAGCCAGCAGCCTGAAGTTCATGCACGCAAGAACGGTGCGGTTCGCGGGCATTGAATGTGCCGTCGCGCGTTCGGGCTATACCGGTGAAGACGGTTTCGAGATCTCGGTCTCCGCGAGTCACGCGATGTCGCTTGCCAGGTCGTTGCTCGCGCACCCGGCGGTCAGGCCGGTCGGACTGGGGGCGCGCGACACGTTGCGGCTGGAAGCGGCGCTGCCGCTCCATGGCCAGGACATAGACGCCGACACCACGCCGGGCGAGGCCGGCCTTGGCTGGGCGATCGCCCGTTCACGGCGCGCGGGAGGTGTGAAGGCAGGAGGCTTTCCCGGAGCAGCCTGCGCCGAAGGCGGCCGCAGGCGTTTCGTAGGCTTGCTCGGAAAAGAGACGGTGCCCGTGCGAAGCGGTGCCAGACTCGTCGACGCCGCGCAATCGGAAGTCGGCCAAGTCACCAGCGGCACGGTTTCGCCCACGCTATCCAAGCCGGTGATGCTGGCTTACATAGATTCGGCCGTTTCGGACGCAGCACAACTGCATGCGCTCGTGCGCAATCAGCGGCATCCCGTAGAGATCGTTCCTACGCCCTTCGTACCGAAGCGCTACAAACGCTGATCCCGCGTTTACCGGCTCACGTCGTCCGGCACTCGTCCGGTCTTTACCCAGGACTGCATCGCCGCTACGGTCTCAGGCTCGACCCCGGTGAAGCCGTGCGCGGTGAACGCCTCACAGGCGGCGCCGCGCCCGGGCCCGCCGCCGCGCACCGTGACCAGCGGGCTGCGGCTTTTTTCGGCGAAGCGGCGCGCGTCGAAGTAGGACGTGTATTCGCAGGGGTCGTCCTGGTGGTGCACCCAGAGCAGCGGTGACTTGAGCTGCGACCAGTCGGCCGCCGACAGTCCCAAACCGTTGCGCGACGGACGGAACACCGACGCCGTCAGGATCACCCGGCGGGCAAGCTGCGGATTCATGCGCGCCGCGTGAAACGCGCTGACCGAGCCCTCGCTCGTGCCGACGAAGGTCCATTCCTCCACCCGGAAGCGCCGTCCCACCTCTTCCAGGAGCGCCGCCACGTCGGCGCCGTAGCGCGGCTCGCCGCGCCATATCTGGCTGAAGCTCGTCCACTGGTCCGAAGGCGCGTCCACGACCACCACCAGCGTCTCGGAGTCGAGCCAGCGCCGGCGCGTGCGCACCAGGAAGTTGCCGCGCAGCTCGAATTGCGGCTGCCCGCTCTCCTCGCGCAGCCGCAGGATCCCCGGGCGGCCCGGAAAGAGGGCGATGCCGTGCTTGAACGCTTTCGCAGCCTCGAGGTGCGTCACCAGCCCGGCGATCGTGTAGCCCTTGAGTTGCGCCGTGACGATGTGCGTCGGATGCGCGAGGTTCGCATCCATCCTCGACGCGCCGCCTTGCGCGTGCGCAAAGCCCACGCTCGCGGCAGCGGCGACAGCAAGCAGCGCTACGCGAAGATCAGGCCGCGCGGCGGGCGCGCAGGAAGGATTCGACTTCGTCGGCGGGTCCGGGAGCGGCGAAGAGGTCGCCCTGGCAGACGCGGCAGCCGGCCTCGGCGAGGAAGTCGCGCTGGGGAATGGTCTCGACGCCTTTGGCCACCACGTCGAAGTTGAGGCCGCGCGCGAGGGCGATCAGGGCGCGCGCGAGTCCTGCGCGCTCGGCGTCGGCCGGGACGCCGGAGATCAGCCGGCGGTCGATGCATACGGCGCTGGCGCGCAGGCGCTGCAGCATCGGCAGGGAGGCGTAGCCGGTGCCGAAGCCGTCGATGCCCAGACGCACGCCGCTCGCGATGACTCCGTCGAGCGCGTCCTCGAGCGGCTGCGGCATCTGCCGGATCACCGTCGCGGGCACCTCGATGAGCAGCGATTCTGCCGGCAGGCCGCTCTCCTTCAGCGCGGTGCTCACCTGCTCGGCGAGACTCGCATGGCGCAGCTGGCGCGACGTGACGTTGACCACGACCGTCATCGGATTGATGCCGCTGTCGAGCCAGCGCCGGCCCTGCACGCAGGCTTCGTGCAGTGCCCACGCGCCGATCGGCACCAGCAGCCCGGACTCGTCGGCGAGCGGCAGGAACGCCTCGGGACCGATCACGCCGTAGCGCGGATGGCGCCAGCGCAGCAGGGCCTCGGCGCCCACCACCTGGCGCGTGGCGACGTCGATGCGCGGCTGGTACACCAGGAACAGCTCCCCGCGCTGCATGCCCGCGCGCAGCTCGTCGGCAAGCACCGCAGCCGCAGCCGCGTCCTCGTTGAAGATCATCGAGAAGAACTGGTAGCCGTTGCGGCCGAGGTCCTTCGCGCGGTACATGGCGGCGTCCGCGAGGCGCAGCAGCGTCGCCACGTCGTCGCCGTCCTGCGGCACGCAGGCGATGCCGATGCTCGCGCCGGAGCGCAGCTGGTGCTCGCCGACGCGGTAGGTCTTGCCCAGCTCGTGGATCAGCTTCTGCGCCACCGCCGCGGCCTCGCCCGGATCGGCGATGTCCTGCAACAGCACGCAGAACTCGTCGCCGCCGATGCGCGCGACGAAGTCGTCGCCGCGCACGCTGGCGCGCAGGCGCGAGGCGATTACTTTCAATAAACCGTCCCCTACGTCATGCCCGAGACTATCGTTGATCTGCTTGAAGTTGTCGAGGTCGAGGAACAGGAAGGCGGCGTTCTTGTCGTGGCGCCGCGCGTGCGTGACGGCCTCGCGCGCCCGGTCGGCGAACATGGCGCGGTTGGGCAGCCCGGTAAGCGTGTCGTGGTGCGCGAGGAACTCCAGGCGCCGGGCGTCGTGCTGCAGCTGGATCGCGGCGTAGCGCAGGTCCTCCTGCGCGCGCTTCAGCGCCGTGACGTCGTTCGCCAGCATGTAGAAGCCGAGCACCTCGCCGCCGGCGGCAAGGTGCGGCACGCACGCGACCTGCAGCGTGCGGTGGCGGCCGCCTTCGGCGGTGGAGAGCTCGAACTCCTGCTCCTCCCCGGCCAGCACGCGCTCGAGGTTCTTCTGCATGCGGGCGTGCGCCTGGGTACCGAATACGTCGGCCACGGTGCGGCCCTGCATCTTCTCGTGGGCGATGCCGAACCAGTCGTCGTAGGTGCGGTTGCTGAAGCGGTAGCGCTGGTCGCGGTCGACGTAGGAGATCAGCGCCGGGACGTTGTTGGCGATCAGGCGCAGGCGCTCCTCGCTTTCGCGCCGCGCGGCCTCGGCGGTCGCGGTGCGGCGCGTCGAGCGGCGGGTCATGACTACCGCCGTCGCGAGCAGCAGCGCCGAGCCTGCCACCAGCACATGCAGCATCAGCTCTTTGGGTAAAGCCTCCCCGCCCGCCAGCCAGGCCTGCATGCCGGCGGCGATCTGGATGCCGGCCACCACGATAAGGACAAAGGCGCCGACAATGGCGACTACGGGAATCATCC
>DASQGB010000015.1:0-2336 GCA_035632815.1 Burkholderiales bacterium
TCGCTCATCCACCAGTGCCAGGGCAGCTCCTTCCAGTCGAGGAACACCATGAAGTCCGGCAGCTCGGCCTGGTACTGGCCCTGGCGGCCGATCTGGCGCATGAGGTACATGCCCATCGCATAGCCGCCGAGGGCGAAGAACAGGCCATGGCCGAGCGACAGGATCCCCGCGTAGCCCCACACCAGGTCAAGCGCCACCGCGACGATGGCGTAGCACATGATCTTGCCGGCGAGCGTCACCCAGAAATTCGATATATGCAGCGGATGGCCGGCGGGAAGCACGAGGTTGAAAAACGGAAACACGACGAACGCGACGACGGCGCCCGCGCCGAGGATGGCCCAGCCGCGCGCTCCATAGAGGCGCCCCATCAGTCGGTCACCCTGCCGCGCAGCGCGAACAGCCCTTGCGGCCGGCGCTGGATGAAGACGATGATGAAGACGAGCACCGCGATCTTGGCGAGCACCGCGCCCGACCAGGATTCGAGCAGCTTGCTGGCGAAGCCGAGCACCAGCGCCGCGTACACGGTGCCGGCGAGCTGGCCGACGCCGCCGAACACCACCACCAGGAACGAGTCGACGATATAGGCCTGGCCGAGGTCGGGGCCGACGTTGCCGATCTGCGATAGCGCACAGCCGGCGAGGCCGGCGATCCCCGATCCCAGGCCGAAGGCGAGCGTGTCGATGCGCGCGGTGGGCACGCCGACGCAGGAGGCCATGCCTCGGTTCTGCGTTACGCCGCGGATGTAAAGACCCAATCTGGTTTTTGATAGAAGGACCCACATGCCGGCGAGGACTGCGGCCGCGAACAGCACGATATAGATCCGGCTCCACGGCATCACCACGTTCGCCAGAACCTGGATGCCGCCCGACATGAACGCCGGGTTCTCGACCTGCACGTTCTGCGCGCCGAAGAGAGTGCGCACCCCCTGGATGAGGATCAGGCTGATGCCCCAGGTCGCGAGCAGCGTCTCCAGCGGCCGTCCGTAGAGCCAGCGGATCACCGAGCGCTCGAGCGCCATGCCGACCAGGCCGGACACGACGAAGGCCGCAGGCACCGCGGCGAGCAGATAGAAGTTGAATAGATTCGTATCCTTGAAAAAACCCTGCACGACATAGGTGGTGTACGCGCCGATCATGATCAGCTCGCCGTGCGCCATGTTGATGACGCCCATCACCCCGTAAGTGATCGCCAGGCCAAGTGCCGCGAGGAGCAGGATCGAGCCGAGCGACACGCCGGCGAAGGCGAGGCCGAGCCACTCGCCCCAGACAAGGCGGCCTTCCACCGCGCGCAGGCTCTTCTGCGCCTCGATGCGGATGTCCTCGTCGGCGTCGGCCGCGGCTTCGAGCAGCAGCGTCTTGCTGCTCGGACTTGCCGACGAGCCGAGCAGGCGAATGGCGGCGAGGCGCGACGCCTTGTCGCCGCTTTTCATCTGCATGCCCGCGGCAATCATCGCCAGCAGGGCGCGGATGTCCGGGTCAGCTTCACTCTCAAGAGATTTTTTTACTAAAGGCAACATGGCGGCATCCGCGCCGCCGGCGAGTGCGCTGGCAGCGGCGAGGCGCTCCGTGCGGTCCGGCGACAGCAGCTTCAGCACCGACAGCGCTTCGGCAATCCTGCCGCGCACACGGTTGTTGACCACGATCTCGACGCGCTTGCCGTCGACCTGGATCTCGCCTTCGGCCGCCGCCTGGAGCAATTCCGCGGCCTTGGGATCCGCCTCGGCGACCAGCGCGGCGATGGCCTCGATCTTCTCGTCGTTGTCGCCGGAAGCGAGCTTCTCCACCGCCGCACGATCAAGCGCATAAGCGGAACAGCTCGTACATATGAAAAGGGCCGCCAAAGCGGCCCTTGTGCTCCCGGAGCGCACCTTACTGCTTCTTGTCCGCCATCAGCGCCGGCTCGTCCTTCTTCCTGTCGTTGCCGGCGATGAACGGGCTCCACGGCTGGGCCTTGACCGGCCCCTTGGTCTTCCACACCACGTTGAACTGGCCGTCGCCCTTGACCTCGCCGATGAACACCGCCTTGTAGAGGTGGTGGTTCTTCTCGTCCATCTTCGACATGATCCCCGAGGGCGCCTTGAAGGTCTGGCCGGCCATCGCCGCGGTCACCTTGTCGACGTCGAAGCTCTTGGCCTTCTCGACCGCCTGCTTCCACATGTAGATGCCGATATAGGTGGCTTCCATCGGGTCGTTGGTGAGCGGCTTGTCCTTGTGGCCGGCGATGTTCTTCGCCTTGGCATAGGCCGCCCACTTCTTGGTGAAGGCCTCGTTCTCCGGGTTCTTGATCGACATGAAGTAGTTCCACGCCGCGAGGTGGCCGACCAGCGGCTTGGTGTC
>DASQGB010000016.1:0-2753 GCA_035632815.1 Burkholderiales bacterium
CGAAGAAGCGCATCAAGCCGCGCTCCTTCCAGCATCCCAAGGACCGGGTCTAGCGATGGCCGACGAGAAGTTCCTGTCGCGCTGGTCGCGCCTGAAGCAGGAACAGGCGATCGAGGAACAGGCGATCGAGAAGAAACCCGAAGAGACGCCCGCGCCCGCGCTGCCCCCGGTCGAAAAACTGACCCCGGACTCGGACTTCTCCGGCTTCATGCACCCGAAGGTCGAGGATGCGCTGCGCCGTGTGGCGCTGAAGAAGCTGTTCAGCGATCCGCATTTCAATTTGCCCGATCCGTACGAGGCGTACTCGGGCGACTGGACGGTCGGCGAGCCGATTCCGCCGGAGCTGCTGGCGACACTGAATCAGGCGCGTACTTTGTTGTTTACTGATAAGAAAGAAAAAGAAGAACAAGAGGAAGACCAACGCCCCGCTGGGGAGGGACCGAAGACAGATGAGCCTGGAAGGCAAGACGCTTAAAGTCTGCAGTTGCAACCGCACCATGGCGGTGGACGCCAAGGCCCTCGCCGCGGCGCTCAAGTCGAGCGAGCCGATCGTCGTGCACCACGAGCTGTGCCGCAAGGACGCGGCCGCGTTCAGCGCCGCGCTCGGCGAGCCCGACGTTATCGTCGCCTGCACCCAGGAAGCGCCGCTCTTCAGCGAGCTCGCCGCAGGCTCCCACAGCAACCTCAGGTTCGTGAACGTCCGCGAGCACGCCGGCTGGTCGCCCGAGGGCGCGCGCGCCACACCGAAGATCGCCGCCCTGGTGGCGATGGCCGCGCTGCCCGACCCCGAGCCCGCGCCCGCGGTCGAGTTCAAGTCGGGCGGCAACCTGCTGATCATCGGTCCCGCCGCGGCCGCGCTCGATTGGGCGGAACGCCTGTCTGGGCAGCTCGAGGTCAGTGTCCTGGTGAGCGGCAAGGGCGAGCTGCCCCTCGAGCGGAAATTCCCGCTGTGGTCTGGAAAAGCGACCAGCGTGAAGGGCTGGCTCGGCGCCTTCGAGGTCGAATGGCAGCAGGAGAACCCGATCGACCTCGAGCTGTGCACGCGCTGCAACGCCTGCGTGCGCGCCTGTCCCGAAAGCGCGATCGACTACGGCTACCAGGTCGACATGGAGAAGTGCAAGGCGCACCGCGATTGCGTCGCCGCCTGCGGCGCCATCGGCGCAATCGACTTTTCGCGCGCTGCCGCCGTGCGCAAGGAGAGCTTCGACCTGGTGCTCGATCTGTCCCGCCAGCCGCTGCTGCGCATGCACCAGCTGCCGCAAGGTTACCTCGCGCCGGGCGACGATCCGCTAGAGCAGGCGCTCGCCGCGCAGCAACTGGCTGCGATGGTGGGCGAGTTCGAAAAGCCGCGCTTCTTTCAGTACCGCGAGAAAATTTGCGCCCATAGCCGTGCCGGCCAGCCCGGCTGCAACCTGTGCATCGAAGTCTGCTCGAGCGACGCGATCCGCCCCGATGGCGACTACGTCAAGGTCGAGCCGCACCTGTGCGCGGGCTGCGGCGGCTGCGCCACCGTGTGCCCTTCCGGGGCGATGAGCTATGCCTACCCGCGCATGCCCGATCTCGGCATGCGCCTGAAAACCCTGCTCGCCACCTATCGCGAAGCCGGCGGCAAGGACGCCTGCATCCTGATCCACGACGCAGCCGACGGGCGCGCCGCCTTGCTTTCGAATGGAAGAAAAGGAAAGGGCTTGCCGGCGCGCGTCATTCCCTTCGAGGTGTTCCACGTCGCTTCGGTCGGGATGGACCTGCTGCTGGGCGTGATCGCCTACGGGGCCAGCCAGGTTCGCATTCTCACGACCGAAAAAATCGCGGAAACCTACGTCGCGGCGCTAAAGCGCCAGATGGGCTACGCGCAGCAGATCGTCACGGGTTTGGGCTATGAGGGCGAGCATTTCTCCGTCATGGAGAATCTTTCCATGTTGTGGGAAGCGAGCCCCGCCGCGGGGGTCGCGAAACCGGCGACGTTCAACTTCTCGCCGGAAAAGCGCACCACGCTCGATTTCGCCATCGAGCATCTCGCTTCACAAAAAACGCAGCAGAAACAGCTTATCGAAATGACAGCCGGTGCGCCGTTCGGGGCGATCACGGTCAACAAGGCAACCTGCACGCTGTGCAAGGCCTGCATCGGCGCCTGCCCGGAAGCGGCGCTGCTCGATTCGCCCGAGGCGCCGCGGCTGCGCTTCATCGAGCGCAACTGCGTGCAGTGCGGGCTGTGCGCGGCGACCTGCCCGGAAGACGCCATCAGCCTGACGCCGCGGCTCATCCTCGGCGCGCAGGCGAAGGAGGCGGTGACGCTGAACGAGGCCGAGCCGTTCAACTGCGTGCGCTGCGGCAAGCCCTTCGGGACCCGGCAGATGGTGGAGAACATGCTGGGCAAGCTCGGCGGCCATTCCATGTTTGCGGGGGGGACCCGAAGGCTGCAGATGTGCGGCGACTGCCGCGTCGTCGACATGATGGACAACAGCAAGGAAGCGACGATCTTCGACGTGCGTAAATGAGCCTCCCGCCGGAGGAGGAAGCGCGCGCGCACTTCTACGCCCTGCTCGCGCGCCTGTTCTACGCCGCGCCGGATGCCGCCCTGCTGAGCGCCATCGCCGGCGGGAAGATCGAAGGTGAAGAGCCCACTCTGGCCAGGGCCTGGCAGGAGCTTGCCCAGGCCGCCCGCGAGGCGGACCCGGAGGCTCTGCGCGGGGAATACGAGACCGCCTTCATCGGCACCGGAAAAGCGCCGGTGACGCTGTACACGGGCGCCT
>DASQGB010000017.1:0-3338 GCA_035632815.1 Burkholderiales bacterium
GGCGAGCGCCGCCTCGACCTCGAGGGCGGCGATATTCTCGCCGGCGCGGCGGATGATGTTCTTGCGCCGGTCGACGAAGTGCAGCGACCCGCCCTCCGAGCGGCGCACGCAGTCGCCGGTGTGGAACCAGCCGTCGCGCCAGGCCTCCGCCGTGGCCTGCTCGTCCTTCAGGTAGCCGGAGAAGAACCCTTTCCTTGGATCGGGACCTTTCTGCCGGACCAGCAGCTCGCCGGTTTCTTCCTGAATCGACAAATCGAGATTCTCCGGAGGAAATCCAATGCATCGGGTCCCGACATGCCGGGGCTCCCGGCTGGCGGCGATGAGCGCGCCGCCGCCGGTCTCGGTCATCGCCCAGGCCTCGATCAGCGGGAAGCCGAAGCGCTCCTCGAACGCGGCATGATCCTTCGGGTTGGCGTTGGCGCCGTAGCCGAAGCGGACCCGGTGTGCACGATCATATTTGCTTTCAGGAAGCCCCAACAAAACTGCCGGCATGACGCCGAGATAGTGCACGATGGTGGCGCCCGAATCGGCGACGTCGCGCCACCAGGTCTTCGGATGGAAGCGGTCGAGCTGCACGATGCAGCCTGCGGAAAGGATCATGGCCGTGGTCGACACCGCCAGCGCGTTCATGTGGAACAGCGGCAGCGGGGTAATCAGCCGTTCCGCGCCGCGCCGCACCTCGCACAGGCCGCCTTCCTCCAGATAGCGCCGCCCCGCATTGAGGAAATAGAAATTGCTGAGCAGGCAGCCCTTTGGCTTGCCTGTGGTGCCGGAGGTGTAGAGCAGGGCGCATTCCTCGGCGTCGCCCGGCGGCGGTGCTGGCGGCGGCTCGTTCAGAAGTTTGTCGTCCACGACTGCGTGCGCCTCGCTATGACTCAATACGTAATCGAGCTCCGCGGAGCGGTAGTCCGGATTGAGCGGAAGCACGGCGGCGCCGAGCGAGTTGAGCGCCAGGAAATGGAGCAGGAACTCGGGGCGATTCTGCAGCTTCAGCCCGATCCGGTGGCCGCGTCCGTAGCCGCGCGCCCGATAGCGCGACGCAATTGCGGCGACCTGATCGAGCGCCTCGCCGTAGCTGAGCTCGAGCTTTTCGGGGAACACCTGCAGGAACGGCTTGGCGCGGTGTGCGCGGGCGGTTTGCTCGAAGGCGTTAAAGACCGTCGTCACTCCGTGGATGGTAAGATGCCCCGCGCCGTCTAGACAACCGGGAGAGGACCGATGAAAGGACGTCATTCGCTCGCCGCCGCGCTCGCAGCTTCCTGCGCGGCATTCACAGCTCCGGTGTTTCCGGCGGACACGCTCAGCGCAACGCACGTCTTCCCGGCGTCGCTGATCTATGCGCGCAGCTTCCTGGAGTACGTGAAAAAGGCCAACGACGCCGGCAAAGGCGAGTTCACGATCCAGGTGCGCGGCGGGCCCGAAGCGATTCCGATGATGGAACAGCCGCGGGCGGTGCGCGACGGCGTCGTCGACATGGTCTACTCCGCCTGCGCCTTCTACGCCGCGCAGGTACCCGAGTGCGACGCGATGTCGGCGTCGACGCTCGACGGCCCCACCGCGCGCAAGAGCGGCGGCATCGACCTCCTCAACGAGATCCACCAGAAGCGCGCCGGCGTGTACCTGCTCGGCTGGGTGGACAGCGGCATCCGCTTCAACCTGTGGTCGACCAAGGAGCCGAAGCTCGATTCCACCGGCCACATCGACATCAAGGGCTTCAAGGTGCGCGGCCATCCGATCTACCAGGCCTTCCTCACCAACTACCTGGGGGCGCAGACCATCAACATCAACTCGCCCGATCTGTATACCGCGCTCGAGCGCGGCACGGTCGAAATGAGCGCCTGGACGCAGATCGGCCTGATGGATCTGAACTGGGACCGCTATCTCAAGTACCGTATCCTGCCGGACTTCTTCTCCACCGACCTTGTGATCCTGGTCAACCTGAAGAAGTGGAACGCGCTGTCGCCGAAGACACGCGAGATCCTGCAGCGCGTCGCCATCCAGCACGAGACCGAGAGCCTGCAGGCCTTGCAGGCCCTCTGGAAGCAGGAAGAGGCGGAGCTGAAGAAGCGCGGCATCAAGACCGTGGTCCAGTCGCCCGATGCTTCCAAGCGCTTCTACCAGGGCGCGCGTGCCGCGAGCCTTGCGCGCATGAAGGAGCGCATGGAGAAGTCCGGCGGCATGGAGAACTACGACAAGGTGGTGCAGCTCTTCACCCCCGGCTGATGAAAAAGGCGTACGACGCCGTGCTGTACGGCATGGCGTGGTGCGCCGGGTTCCTTATCGCGGCGATGATGGTGGTGATCACCGTCGACGTCGTGGTGCGCAACCTCGGCTACCAGAGCTCGGGTCACTTTTTCACCTTCACCGAGTACGCCCTGCTGATCGTCCCCTGCCTCGGCGCGCCCTGGCTGGTGCGCGAGAAGGGCCACGTTTACGTCGAGATCCTGCTCATGCACCTGCGGCCGCGGCAGCGCGCCGGCCTGCGGACCGTGATCGGCGTCGTGTGCGTCGCGGTATGCGCGGTGCTCGCCTGGTACGGCTTCGAGGTCACGCTGCGCGACTACCTGCAGAACGAGAAGGACGTGCGCTCGCTCGACATGCCGCGCTGGATGATCGTCGGCTTCATCCCGCTGTCCTTCGCCATGATGGCGGTCGAGTTCCTGCGCTTCATGGCGCGGCGCGAGGATTTCCTCGGCAGCCTTGCGGGGCAGGCGGAGGAGTAGGGCCGCAATGGAGTGGTACTGGGCGGCGGCGATCCTATTCGGCCTGAGCGTGGGGCTGATGATGCTGGGGGTGCCGGTGGCGATCGCTTTTTTCGCCACCAACCTGGTCGGCGCGGTGTTCTACATGGGCGGCCCAAGCGCGATTATCCAGATCATCAACAACGGCTTCGGCGCGATGACCAACTTCTCGCTGGTGCCGATCCCGATGTTCCTGCTGATGGGCGAGCTTTTCTATCACACCGGCCTCGCCGCGAAGTGTTTCAACGCCGCAGACAAGCTCCTCGGCAACATCCGCGGCCGCCTTGCCTACGTGACGCTGATCGGCGGCACCGCATTCGCCGGGCCGGCGGGCTCGAGCATGGGCGCCTGCGCTCTGCTCGGCACGCTGATGGTGCCCGACATGATGCGCCGCGGGTACAGCAAGTACCTGTCGATCGGACCGATCATGGGGGTGGGAGGGCTCGCGGTGATCATTCCGCCTTCGGCGCTCACCGTGCTGCTCGCCACGCTCGGGCGCACCGACGTCGGCGATCTCCTGATCGCGGGCGTGATCCCCGGCTTCATCCTCGCGCTGATGTACGGCGTGCTGATCTGGGCCTGGACGGTGATCGATCC
>DASQGB010000018.1:0-12764 GCA_035632815.1 Burkholderiales bacterium
AAGGCGAGCGCCAGGGCGAACACCAGGCCGGCGAGGACGATGAGGAAGGTCTGCTTCACGATGTCGCCGCCGATGTTGACCTGGTCGAGCGCGATCAGCACCACGAAGGCGATGATCGCGTACTGCGCGAGGCGTCCGAGCAGATCGGCGTCCTGCAGGTGCACCTTGTGGCAATACCCGGCGACCGCGCTGGCGATGAAGCGCGCGAAATAAGCGCCGAAGGCGAGGACCACCAGCGCCACCATCACCCGGGGCACGAACAGCAGCACGCGGCTGAGGAGATCCGTGACGTAGCTGAGACCGAGGCTGTTGAAGGCGACCACCAGCGCGATCAGGATCACCAGCCAGTAGAACAACAGGCCGAGGATCTCGGTGGTGTCTGCGCGCACGCCGCCGTCGCGCAGGAAGCCGTCCATCCCGGCGCGGTCGGTCAGCACGTTGAAATTCGCCGCCCGCAGGCCCTTCACGATGGCGAAGCGCACCACCCGGGCGATGAAATAGCCCACCACCAGAACGATCAGGGCGAGGGCCAGGCGCGGCAGGAAATCGCCGATCTGCACCATGAAGATCCTCACCGGCTCGAGCAGCACGTCGAAGCGTTCCATGTCAGCCTTTCGGGGAGCTATCGATCAGGGCGAGCAGCCCCTGCAGCGGGATGTGCACCCACGCGGGGCGGTTGGCGAGCTCGTAGCGCAGCTCGTACAGCAGCTTCTCGATCTCGGCGAGCTCGAGCAGGCCGCGCACGTCGTCGAAGGAGGCGTACAGCCTGCCGCGGCCCGCGGCGTCGGCGTAGGCGGCGAGGAAGCTGCGGCGGGCCTCGGCCTCCCACGAATCGAGCACCGGCTCCTTCTCCGCGGCGCTCACCAGCGCGCTCCACTTGGCGTAGCTGAACGAGCGCAGCATGCCGGCGACGTCGCGCAGCGGCGTGTGCTTGCGGCGGCTCTCGGCGAGGGGGCGCGACGGCTCGCCCTCGAAGTCGATGATGTAGAAGTCGTTGTTCGCGAGCAGCACCTGGCCGAGGTGGTAGTCGCCGTGATGGCGCGTCTTGAGCGTGGGTCCCTTGGGCGCCGCGCAGGCGTCGATGCGGGCAAAGATGCGCGCCCGCCGCTCGAGAAGCGGTTTGGTGTTCTCGTTCGGCGGCATCTTCTCGATCAGGGCGAGGGTCTGGTTGGCTTCCTCGCGCACGCGCCGCTCCCAGGCTTCCATGTCCTGGGCGGTGAAGGGCTCGGGATCGAAGGCAGGATTGCCGGACTTCATGGCGAGCGCGATGTGCAGCTCGGCGGTGCGCGTCGCCAGCGTCTGCACGAGCGCGAGATAGGCGCCATGGCCTTCATCGGCTCTTTTTTGCTCGAGGAATCGTTCCAGGTAGGCGAGCGTGTACCCCCAGCCGTCGCCCTGGTTGGGGACATAGCCCTGCAGCAGCGCCACGGCGGCGGGATCGGAGCCCTCCGAGGCGTACTCGACCACGCCGGCGAGCGGCACGCAGTGGCTGAACTTCGCCGTCTCGGTGAGAAAGCGGCCGATCTCCAGCTCGGGGTTGAGGCCGGCGCGCACCCGGCGGTAGCACTTCAGGAACAGCCTGTCGCCCAGCGTGGCCGAGGTGTTGGTGCTTTGCGTATGCAGCTGGCCCAGCGTGAGCGTCGCCACCTCCTCGCCGGCGAGGGCGCGATACGCCTTCGTCGGCGTGAAGCGCAGCGCGCCGTGCGCGGTGGGCAGGGTGCGGCCCTCGCCGATCGCCTTCACCACGTGCCGGCAGAACCCTTCGTCGGCCACCGCGTCGGCCAGCACGCCGACGTTGGCCTGCTGGCGCACGCGCGCCACCGTGAGGGCCGAGAGCGCGCGCACGTGGTCCTCGTCCTCCTCCCAGCCCAGCGCCAGCGGCAGGAAGTACAGAGTGTCGTTTATGAGAAGAAAGCTGAGCAGCCAGCTGATGCCGCCGACGTCCCAGACGGCATGGTCCTTGATAGGCGCGCTGTTCACCGGCTCGCCCTTCTGCGCGTACCAGCGCTGCGACTCGACGAAGCGCGGCAGCACCTGCTCCTCGAGCTGCTCGCGCAGCTTCTCGGCCATGCCCATGCGCCAGGGGACCACCTGGTCGCGGAAGAAGCTGGTCCAGCCGTCGAACAGCACCAGCACCGGCGCTTCGTCGGGGACCAGCATCTCCTTGTGCCAGTCGGGCGCGGCGACGTCGGTCGCGAGGCGGAACCAGTAGAAGGCGTGCGCCGGCATGGTGAGGAGGTAAGGCAGGTCGCCGATCGGCGGGAACGGCGTGCGCCCGTGCAGCTCGACCGGCACGCGTCCCTTGAAGCGCTTGAGATCGAGCTCGACCGGCTGCGCCGAGCGCGACAGGTTGGCCACGCAAAGGATGCCTTCTTCGCCGTATTCCCTCAGATAGGCGAGCACCTTGCGGTTGCCGGGCCGCAGGAACGACAGCCGCCCGCGGCCGAAGGCGTGGCTCGACTTGCGCACCGCGAGCATGCGCTTCATCCAGTTCAGCTGCGAGCTCGGGTCGCGCGACTGCGCCTCGACGTTCACCGCCTCGTAGCCGTACACCGCGTCCATGATCGGCGGCAGGTACAGGCGCTGCGGGTCGGCGCGCGAGAAGCCGGCGTTGCGGTCGGGGCTCCATTGCATCGGGGTGCGCACGCCGTTGCGGTCGCCGAGGTAGATGTTGTCGCCCATGCCGATCTCGTCGCCGTAGTAGAGGATCGGCGAGCCCGGCATCGACAGCAGCAGGCTGTTCATCAGCTTGACGCGCTCGGTGTCGTTCTCCATCAGCGGCGCCAGGCGCCGGCGGATGCCGAGGTTGATGCGCGCCTGCATGTCGGCGGCGTACTGCCGGTACATGTAGTCGCGCTCGCGGCTGGTGACCATCTCGAGGGTCAGCTCGTCGTGGTTGCGCAGGAAGATGGCCCACTGGCAGATGTCGGGGATCTCCGGGGTCTGCTGCATGATCTCGACCACCGGGTGGCGGTCCTCCTGCGCGATCGCCATGTACATGCGCGGCATCAGCGGGAAGTGGAACGCCATGTGGCATTCGTCGCCGTCGCCGAAATACGGCCGCACGTCCTCGGGCCACATGTTGGCCTCGGCGAGCAGCAGCCGGTTGGGGTATTGCTCGTCGATCTGCGCGCGCAGCTGCTTCAGCACCGCGTGGGTCTCGGGCAGGTTCTCGTTGCTGGTGCCCTCGCGCTCGATGAGATAGGGGATCGCATCCAGGCGAAAGCCGTCGACCCCCATGTCGAGCCAGAACTGCATGGTGCGGAACACCGCGCGCAGCACGTGCGGGTTGTCGAAGTTGAGGTCGGGCTGGTGGCTGAAGAAGCGGTGCCAGTAATGGGCCTTGGCGACCGGGTCCCAGGCCCAGTTCGAGGTCTCGGTGTCGGTGAAGATGATGCGCGTCCCCTTGTACTTCTGGTCGCTGTCGCTCCAGACGTAGTAGTGGCGCTTGGGCGAGTCGGGCGGCGCGCGGCGCGCCGCCTGGAACCAGGGATGCTGGTCCGAGGTGTGGTTGACCACCAGCTCGGTGATCACCTTCAGCCCGCGCCGGTGCGCCTCGCGCACGAAGTTGCGGAAGTCCGAGCGCGTGCCGTACTGCGGGTGCACGTTGTGGTAGTTGGAGACGTCGTAGCCGTCGTCCTTCATCGGCGAGGGATAGAACGGCAGCAGCCACAGCGCGTTGACGCCGAGCTCCTGGATGTAGTCGAGCTTCGAGGTCAGGCCCTTGAAATCGCCGACGCCGTCGTTGTTCGAGTCGAAGAACGCCTTGACGTGCAGCTGGTAGACGACCGCGTCCCGGTACCAGAGGTCGCGTTCCTCGCTCGCCGCCTCGGGCGTCGCGGCTCTAGGCTGGTCGCCGGTGTACACGAAAGACGTGCGCGGGAAGGGTTAGCGGGTTGAGCTGGACCCAGTTGCGCCGGCCGCGCCAGGTGTAGCGGCCGCCGCCGAGCAGGTCCTGCACCTCGAAGCTCTCGTCGAAGCCGAAGTCGATGGTGCCCGACTGCGCGTGGTGGGGGTCGAGATTCACTGCGACCAGAATATCCCCCTTGGAGTACGCGAGCAGCTGCTCATTGTCCACCGGATGGAACTTCAGGTTCCAGTCGGTCTGCAGCGCCGCGTTCTCGTGCCGGATGCTGTTCAGCCGGGCGATCAGCTCGCGCAGGCTGTCGGCGCGGTCGCGGTCCCAGGGCTTGATCTCGTACTTCTCCGAGTTGAGGTACTCCTCGCTGCCGGGCTCGCGCGGCAGATGCTCCATCAGCTCGTACGCCGGGCCATAGAGGCCGTAGTTTGCCGCCAGGGTCGCCGCCAGCACCGCGCGCACGATGAACGCCGGCCTGCCGCCCTTCTGCAGCGTCTCGTGCAGGATGTCGGGGGTGTTCGGCCACACGCTGGGGCGGAAGTATTCGCGTGAAGGGTGCTGGGCCAGCTCGGTGAAGTACTCGACCAGCTCTTGCTTCGTATTGCGCCAGGTGAAGTAGGTGTACGACTGGCTGAAGCCGAGCTTCGCCAGGCGGTGCATGATGCGCGGCCGGGTGAAGGCCTCCGCGAGCAGGATCACCTCGGGGTGCGCGCGCTTCAGCTCGCCGATCGCCCATTCCCAGAAGGCGAAAGGCTTGGTGTGCGGGTTGTCGACGCGGAAGATTTTCACGCCGTGGCCGATCCAGAACTCGAATACGCTTTTCAGCTCATTCCACAGACCGAGAGAATCCTCATTCTCGAATTCGAACGGATAGATGTCCTGGTATTTCTTGGGCGGGTTCTCGGCGTACTGCACCGTGCCGTCGGGGCGCCCGCGGAACCATTTCGGGTGCTCCTGCACGTAGGGGTGGTCCGGCGAGCACTGGAAGGCGATGTCGAGCGCGATATCCATGCCGTGCTTCTTTGCTTCTTGTACCAGTCTTTCAAAGTCATTCATGCTGCCCAGCTGAGAATGAATTGATTTATGTCCCCCGTCTTCGGCACCGATGGCCCACGGGCTGCCGACCTCGCCGGGCTTTGCCGCGACGGCGTTGTTCTTGCCCTTGCGCGCGGTGGTGCCGATCGGGTGCACCGGCGGCAGGTAGAGGACATCGAAGCCCATCTGCGCGACGTACGGCAGCAGCTTGACGAGATCCTCGAAGGTGGCGTGCTTGCCGTCGCCGCGCGCCGAGCGCGGGAAGGTCTCGTACCAGGTGCTGAAGCGCGCGCGCAGCGGATCGACGGCGACCTGCAGCGTTCTTTCATAGGTCGAGGTCTCCTTCGGCGGCGGCGACTTGGCGCGCATGGCTTCCATGAAACGCATTTCATCCGGCCGCGCCGCGTCGGCGAGTATCCTGTTTCCGGACAATTGCGCCCCGATCAGGAAATCGACCGATAGATCCTGTCCCGCGGCCTTGCGCTTCTCGAGGTCGCGCTGCCAGGTGAGGAAGGGATCGGTCCAGCCGCGCACCGTGTACTCGTAGCGGCCCAGCTTCTCGACGCGGAACGACGCCGCCCAGTGGTCGTTGCCTATGAAGGTCATCGGCAGGCGTTGCCAGTCCCTGTCGGAAGAGAACTTCCACAGCAGCTCCGCGACCACGGCGTCATGGCCATCGGCGAACACGTCCGCCTCGACTCGCACTTCCTCGCCGATCACCCGCTTCACGGGAAAGCGGCCGCAGTCGACTTCCGGCAGGACCGACTCGATGATTACGCGCAGGTTATTCGGGTTTGAAGAAGAGCGCTCCAAGAGGCGGCAGGGTGAGGGAAAGGGAGTGGCTGAAATTGTCGTAGGGCATGGGCGTCGCGTCGGCGCCGCCGAAGTTGCCGATGCCGCTGCCGCCGTAGAGCGGAGCGTCGCTGTTCAGCACCTCGCGCCAGCGGCCGCCGCGCGGCACGCCGACGCGGTAATTCTCGCGCGGCTGCGGCGTGAAGTTGAACACCGCCACCACCGGGGCGGCGGCCTCGTCGCCCTGCCGCACGAAGGCTATCACGCTCTGCTCCCAGTCGGTGCGCGAGATCCAGCGGAAGCCGTCGTTGGCGAAGTCCTTCTGGTGCAGCGCGGGCTCGGCGTTGCGCACGCGGTTCAGGTCCGCGACCCAACGCTGCACGCCGGCGTGCAGCGGGTATTGCAGCACGTGCCATTCCAGGCTCGCCTCGTGCGTCCATTCGCGCCGCTGGCCGAACTCGCAGCCCATGAACAGCAGCTTCTTCCCCGGATGGCTCCACATGTAGGCGAAGAGCAGCCTCAGGTTGGCGAACTGCTGCCACTCGTCGCCGGGCATCTTGCCGATGAGCGAGCCCTTGCCGTGCACCACCTCGTCGTGCGACAGCGGCAGCACGAAGTTCTCGTGGTACGCATACCACAGGCTGAAGGTCAGCTCGTCGTGGTGGTACTTGCGGTGCACCGGGTCGTTCTTGAAGTAGTTGAGCGTGTCGTGCATCCAGCCCATGTTCCACTTCATGCCGAAGCCCAGGCCGCCGAGGTACACCGGTCGCGACACCTGCGGCCAGGCGGTCGATTCTTCGGCGATGGTCTGCACGTCCGGGAAGTCGCGGTAAACGCTCTCGTTGAAGAAGCGCAGAAACTCGATGGCATCGAGGTTCTCGCGGCCGCCGTAGCGGTTGGGGATCCACTCGCCGGCCTTGCGGCCGTAGTCGAGGTAGAGCATCGAGGCGACCGCGTCGACGCGCAGCCCGTCGAGGTGGTAGCGGTCGAGCCAGTAGCGCCCGCTCGAGGCGAGGAAGGCGCGCACCTCGTTGCGCCCGTAGTTGAAAATCGCGCTTTCCCAGTCGGGATGGTGGCCCTGGCGCGGGTCGGCGTGCTCGTAAAGATGCGTGCCGTCGAAGAAGCCCAGGCCGTGCTGGTCCCAGGGAAAGTGCGACGGCACCCAGTCGAGGATCACGCCGATGCCGTTCTGGTGGAGGGTATCGACCAGAACCATGAAGTCCTGCGGCGTGCCGTAGCGCGAGCTGGGCGCGAAATAGCCGGCGCACTGATAGCCCCAGGAGCCGTAGAACGGGTGCTCCGTGATCGGCATCAGCTCGACGTGGGTGAAGCCCATCTGCTTGGCGTACTCGGCCAGCATCGGCGCCGCTTCCCTGTAGCTAAGCAGCCGCGAAGGATCCGCCGGGTCGCGCCGCCACGAGCCCAAGTGCACCTCGTACACCGACCAGGGCGCATCGAGCGCGTTGTGGCGATGCCTCGAGCGCATCCAGTCGGCGTCGTGCCATTCGTAGGCGAGGTCCCACACCACCGAGCCGGTCTTCGGCGGCTCCTCGGCGCGAAACGCGTAAGGGTCGGCCTTGTCTACCGTGTAACCGGTATTGCGGGCGACGATGTGAAATTTGTACACGCTGCCCGGCTTGGCGGCGGCGACGCGCGCCTGCCAGATGCCCGAGTCGCCCTGCGGCTTCAGCGGATTGGTGCGCGGGTCCCAGCCGTTGAAGTCGCCGACCACAGCGACCGAGGCGGCGTTCGGCGCCCACACCGCGAAATGCGTCGCGTTGCCCAGCCAGTGCGCGCCGAGCTTCTCGTACAGGCGCGAATGGGTGCCTTCGCGGAAGAGGTACTGGTCGTGCCCGGTCAGGGCGACGCTGCGGTCGACGACGGCGCTCATGGGGATGGCTCGATTATCGCTGGATATACAGCTGGATATACACTTTGACCGTGCAGACGGACTACGTTCAGCGCTTCCTTTTCGAGGACCTCGACATCCGCGGACGGCTGGTCTGCCTCACCGGGGCCTGGCAGCGCATGCTGGAGGGCCGAGGCTACCCCGACGACATCGTAGCGCTGCTCGGCCATACCACCGCCCTCAATGTTCTGCTCGGCGCCAACCAGAAAGACGCCGGGCGAGTCACGCTTCAGGTGCAAGGGACGGGCCCGGTCCGCTTGCTGGTGTCCGATTGCACCGCGGAGCTGAGGATCCGGGGCATGGCGAACTACAGAAAGGAAGAGCTCGGGAAGGACAGCGAGAGACGCCTGCTCGGCGACGGGCGGCTCTCGGTCACCCTCGAGGACCTGAAAAGCGGCCGCCTGTACCAGAGCCTCGTGCCGCTCGAAGGCGATACGCTAGAGCAGATCTTCGAGCATTACCTGCACCAGTCCGAGCAGCTGCAGGCCTTCCTGCGGCTGCACGCCGACGGCGGGGCCGTGTGCGGCCTGCTGCTGGACAAGCTCCCCGGCGCCGACAGCCCCGATCCCGACGGCTGGGACCGCGTTCGGCACCTGGCGTCTACCCTGCGGCTCGACGAGACGCGCGACGCGCAGCCCTACGATCTGCTCACCCGGGTGTTCCCCGAGGAGCTGATGCGCGTGTTCCGTTTGCACGCCGTCGAATACCACTGCCCTTACGACGAGGGCAAGGTGAAGGACGTGCTGCGCGGCCTGGGGCGCGAGGAAGTCGAGGCCATCCTCGCCGAGCAGGGCGAGATCGTGATCCGCAACGAGATGTGCAACCACGAGTACCGCTTCGACGCGCGCGCCATCGAAGCGTTGTTCGCCCCGCATTGACCCAAGATGCTTACGAGCCTTTGACCACCTTCAGGTTGTTGTCGACGGACTTGACCCCATCAACCTTCGCAGCAAGGGTCGCGGCGCGATTGCGATCGGCAGCATTCTGTGTGGTACCCCATAGCGTCACTTTGCCCTCCGAGGCCGTGACGTCGATTCCGTCAAGCTTCCCCTCTTCGATCGCGCGCTTCACGCGGGCGGCGAGCTCCTTGTTGGGGTCGGGTTTTTGCGCTTCGGGCGCTTTCGCCGCAGGGGGCGGCGGCGCAGGCTGTGTGGCCGGGGCCGGCGTGGGGCTGGCCTTCGCGGCTGGCTTGGGCGCCTCCTGGCCGCAGGCGGCCAGACCAATGACGAGAACGGCTGCGAGGGTTCGTTTCATGAGTGCCTTCCTCCTTGCGACCATCGTATTACCCGATTTTGGCCTTTTGATGGCCGGATAATGTGAAACCGGGGGTGTATTAAGGAAAATCCGATTCTTCCTCGACGCGCGGCCTGGCAAGGCTTGCGCCGGGCCACTGGTCCCAGCGGCTGCGCGCATACGGCGGCGGGTAGTCGACCTCGACCCCGAAGCGCTCGGCGGCGTGCCATACCCAGCGCGGATTGTCGAGAAAGCCGCGGGCGAGCGCGACCATGTCGGCCCTGCCCTCGGCGAGGATGGCTTCCGCCTGGTCGGGGTCGACGATCATGCCCACCGCGCGCACCGTCATCGGCACTGCCTTCCTCACTCTCTCGGCGTAGGCCACCTGGTAGCCCGGCTCGGCGCGGATGCGCCCGTGTGAGATGAGCGCGCCGCTCGAGACGCAGACGTAGTCGAAGCCGATGCGCTTCAGCTCGCGCGCATACGCCACCGCGTCATCGACCTCCAGGCCGCCCTCGACCCAGTCGCTCGCGCTGATGCGCGCGCCGAGCGCTCGTTCCCTGGGCCAACTTTCCCTGACGGCGTGCGCCACTTCGAGAGGGAACTTCATCCGCTCCTTCCCGTACTCGTCTTGGCGGTGGTTCGAAACCGGGGACAGAAACTGGTGCAGCAGATAGCCGTGCGCGCTGTGTAGCTCGAGCACATCGAAGCCGATGCGCTTCGCGCGCAAGGTCGCTCCCACGAACGCCTCCACGGTGGAACGAATCTCATGCAAGGACAATTCGCGAGGCAGGTGCCAGCCCTCGCCGAAAGAAATCGCCGAAGGCGCGACCGTCTGCCAGGGCGACTGCTCGGGCCTCAGCCACTCGCGGCCCTCCCACGGCACCTGCGCCGAAGCCTTGCGGCCGGCATGGCCGATCTGGATGCCGATGGGTGACTTGGAATTGCGCCTACAGGCATCAATGACTTTTTTTATGGAGCTCTCGTTGCGCTCGCTGTAGAGCCCGGTGCAGCCATGGGTGATGCGTCCCTCGCGCGTAACGTGCGTGGCCTCGACCATCAGCAGCCCGGCGCCGCTGTAGGCGAGGTGGCCGAGATGGACGAAGTGCCAGTCACTCATGCAGCCGTCGTCGGCCGAGTACTGGCACATCGGCGATACCACGATGCGGTTGGGCAGCGTCACGCCGCCGAGCTGGATCGGCGTGAACAGTTTAGGGGGCGGCAACCGCGATCTCCCTTTCCTTGAAAGCTTGCCTGATTTTTCTGGCGAACGCAGCCGCGCCCGGCTGGTCGCCGTGCAGGCACAGCGTGTCGGCAGCGACCGGCACGCGCTTGCCGGACAGGCTGGTGACGTAGCCCTCCTCGATCATGGCGAGCGCCTGCTTCACCGCCTCGCCCGCGTCCTCGATCATGCCGCCGGGCCGCTCGCGCGGCGCGAGCGCGCCGTCGTCGGAATAGCCGCGGTCGGCGAACACCTCGCCCATTACGGGGATGCCGGCCTGCTTCGCGATGTGGAAGTTTTTGCTGTTCGAAAGAACATACAGCATCACGCCAAGATCCTTCGCCGCGCGCACCATCGCTTCCGAGAGCGCCTCGTCGTTGGCGGCCATGTTGTAGAGCGCGCCATGGCACTTGACGTGGTGCAGGCGGCTGCCGGCGGCGCGCGCGAAGGCCTCCACCGCGCCTGCCTGGTAGAGGACGAGGTCGTACATCTCCTGCGGCGCGATCCTCATGACGCGCCGGCCGAAGCCTTGCAGGTCGGGAAGCGAAGGATGCGCGCCGATCGCCACGCCGTTGTCGACGGCGAGGCGCACGGTCTTGCGGATGGTGGCGGGATCGCCGCCGTGGAAGCCGCAGGCGATGTTCGCAGAGCTGATGAAGGGCATCACTGCGGCATCATCGCCCATCTTCCAGGCGCCGTAGCTTTCCCCCATGTCGCAGTTGAGATCGACGGATTTCACTTTCCAAACTCCCATGCGATTCCGCGCAGGGCGGATTCGAGGCGCGTCTTCGCTTCCCTGCGCAGCTCCGCCGCGAGCTCGAAGTTGCAGCGCGCGAAGTGCAGCGTGCCGCCGGGGGCGAGCTGCGCGAGCCGCGGCACGTCGGCCGAGACGATGTCGGCGATGCGCGGGTACCCTCCGGTGGTCTGGTGATCGGCCATCAGCGCGATCGGCACGCCGCCGGCGGGCACCTGCACGGTCCCGAGGCAGGTCGGCCCGGATAGTATCTCATCGCTTTGCGCGCGCGCGAGCGCGGCGCCGGCGAGGCGAAAGCCCATGCGGTTAGACTCCACCGCGACCTTCCACACCGCGTCGAAAAACGTGCGCTGCGACGCGGCGTCGAAGCTCGCGTAGTGCTGCGCCTCGGTCGCGTGCAGCAGCAGCGGCTCGCGGTCGGGCACCGTCAGCGGCGGCGCCGACCAGCGCACGCTGCGGCCGTGCTTGTGCTTGAGCGACTCGAAGCGCGCGCGCGAGAGCTCCTCCACGTTGTCGCGCAGGGGCAGCAGGTCGCCGCGGCGCAGTGTCCTGCCGAAGAGACCGCCGAAGCGGCCGGGTAGATAGGTGCTGCGGCTGCCGAGCACCGGCTCGACGTCGAAGCCGCCCGCCACCGCGAGATAGGCGCGCGCGCCGCGCATCGCGCGGCCGATCACGACCCGGCTCCCCGCCGCCACCAGCACCGGGCGGTTGGCCGGCAGGCTGGTGTCGAAATCCGCGCCGCATAGCGCGACCAGGGTCTCCTTGGCGAATACCAGCTCCGGCCCGAGCACCGTGAGCTCGAGCGCCGACTCGCCGGTGGAATTGCCGACCAGGGCATTGCCGAGCGCCAGTGCGGTCGGGTCCATCGCGCCGCCGGGGCACAGGCCCACGTGCTGGTGGCCGTGGCGCCCGAGATCCTGGACGGTCATCAGCAGTCCCGGGCGCAGCACCTGGAGGGTCACTTGGAGAGCGCCTCGAACTCGGCGCCGCTGATCGGCCTGAAGTGCACGCGATCGCCGGTCATGAACAGGCTCGGCCGCGCGCGGAAGGCGTCGAACACCACCAGCGGCGTGCGCCCGATCACGTTCCAGCCCCCGGAGATGGCGTAGGGGTAGACCACCGCCTGGTCGTTGGCGATCGCCACCGAGCCCGCCGGCACTTCGGCGCGCGGCTCGGCGCGCCGCGGCACCGCGAGCTTCTCGTCCAGCCCGCCGAGATAAGCATGCCCCGGCGCGAAACCGATCATCAGCACGCGATATTCGCCCGCGACATGGCGCGCCACGACGTCCTCGACCGAGAGGCGGGTCCGCTTCGCCACTTCCTCGAGGTCCGGCGCGTAGCCCCGCTCGTAGCACACCGGCACCTCGATGGTCTCGCCCGGCTGCTCCTCCCCGCCGACGCCTTCCTTGAGGCATTCCTCGACCAGTCCCGCCGCGCTTTGCAGCACGTCGCCCTCGAACGCCGGATCGAAGTGCAGCGCGAGGCCGCCCAGCGCGGGCACCACGTCGCGCAGGCCCTCGAGCTTGCGTGCGTGGATGGCAAGCGCCAGGCGCTGGATGAAGGAATTCACCTCCAGGTCCAGCTTGGGCGAGAACTCGATGTACGCCGCGAGATCGCCGAGCGGTACGACGGCGAGCGGCTTAGGGTTGCGCGTCAGGGTCCGTCGCCAGGGAAACGCCGATCATCGAGTCGCGCGTAACAAGACGAGCCAGCCGCTCCTCGCTCCAGCCGTCGGTCCCGGCGGGGCGCATCGGCAGCACGAGGTAGCGCATGTCCGCCGTGGAATCGTGCACGCGAATCTGTATCTTCTCGGAAAGGACCAAACCAAATTCGGCAAGCACCGCGCGCGGCTCGCGCACCATGCGCGAGCGGTAGTTGCGCGACTTGTACCACTCGGGCGGAATGCCGAGCAGCATGCGCGGATAGCAGGAGCACAGCGTGCAGACGATGGCGTTGTGCA
>DASQGB010000019.1:0-2697 GCA_035632815.1 Burkholderiales bacterium
TCGAGCTCCTTGTGCAGGATGAGGAAGCGGTGGATCTGCGAGTTGGCGATCTCGGGCTCGGCGGCGAGATCGGCATTGACGCGCTCGACGCACTCGCGCACCAGGTCGTGCACCTCTTCGCGCGACGCGAGGTCGGTGTAGCCCGAGTAAGGCATGCTGCGCTTCTCGGCCCAGTTGCCGATCGCATCGGGATCGATGTTGATGAAGGCGCACACCTTGTCGCGGCCGTCGCCGAAGCACACCGCCTCGCGCACATAAGGGAAGAACTTGAGCTTGTTCTCCAGGTATTTCGGCGCGAACAGCGTGCCGTCGGCGAGCTTGCCGACGTCCTTCACGCGGTCGATGATTTTCAGGTGACCATCGGGATCGAAGTAGCCCGCGTCGCCGGTATGGAACCAGCCCTCGGCGTCCTTCGCCTCGCTGGTGGCCTGGGGGTTCTTGTAGTACTCGCGGAACAGGCCCGGCGAGCGGATGAGAAGCTCGCGCTCGCCGCTGAACTTGAGCTCGACGCCCGGGACCGCGGGCCCGACCGTGTCGGGCTTCACCTGGCCGTCGGGCTGCACGCAGACGAACACCGCGGTTTCGGTCGAGCCGTAGAGCTGCTTCAGGTTGATGCCGATGGCGCGGTAGAACTTGAACAGATCCGGGCCGATCGCCTCGCCCGCGGTGTAGCCCACCCGGACCCGGCTCATCCCGAGCACATTGCGCAGCGGCCCGTACACCAGCAGGTCGCCCAGCCAGTACAGCGCCCGGTCGAGCGCCGGGACGCGCTTGCCGTCTAGGATCGCGCCGCCCACCCGGTCGGCCACGCGCATGAAGGCGCGGTAAAGCCAGCGCTTGGGCCGCGAAGCGTCTTCCATGCGGATCGAGACCTGGGTCAGCACGTTCTCCAGCACCCGCGGCGGCGCGAAATAGTAGGTCGGGCCGATCTCGCGCATGTCGAGCATCAGCGTTTGCGCCGATTCCGGGCAGCAGATGCAGTAGCCGGTGACGAAGGCCTGCGCGCAGGAGAAGATGTTCTGGCCGATCCACGCCGGCGGCAGGTAGGCGAGGATCACGTCGGCTTCGCCGAGCCGGTCGAGCTCGGCCGCGGTGCGCGCCGGGCCGATCAGGCTGGCGTGGGTATGCACCACGCCCTTCGCCACGCCGGTGGTGCCCGAAGTGAAGAACATCGCCGCGACCTCTGAACCCGATCCTCGACCAATTTCATTCTCTATTCTGTTGGGATGAAGCCGTTCAGCCTCACGCCCGCTTTCCAGCAGCTTGTCGTAGGCCATGAGCTGCGGCTGCGTGTAGTGCCGCATGCCGCGCGTATCGTCGTAGTAGATGCGCTCGAGCGAGGGGCATTGCGGCAGGATCTCGAGCAGCTTGTCGACCTGCTCCTGATCCTCGGCGAAGGCGATCGCGATCTCCGCGTTCTGGATCGGAAAGGCCATCTCGGCGGCCACCGCGTCCTGGTACAGGGGAACCGGGATGCCGCCCAGGCACTGCACCGCACTCATCGCCGCATACAGCCGCGGCCGGTTGTCGCTCACCAGCGCGACATGCTGGCCGCGCGCGAAGCCCTGCTGCGCGAGGCCTGCCGCCAGCAAGCGCACCTCGTCGGCGAACTCCTTCCAGGTCCAGGTCTGCCAGATGCCGAGGTTCTTCTCCCGGATCGCGGCTCGCGCGCCGCGCGCCTGCGCGTGGTGCATGAGCAGCTTGGGGAACGTGTCCAGCGCCGCGGGTCCGGCCATCGGCTCCTCCTCGGTGAGCCGGCGGATTTTTGCACAAAATGCAGTACGATTGAAAAAACCCATGCAAGGCAAGGAACATTGGATAAGGAAGGGCGACGTCCGGCTCTTCTTGTGGCAGAAAAGCCTTTCGGAAGGGCCGAAAGGCACAGTGCTCTTCGTTCACGGCTCGTCGATGGCCTCGCAGCCGACTTTCGACCTCGAGGTGCCCGGGCGGCCGCACTCCTCGGCCATGGAGTGGTTCGCCGGCCGCGGCTTCGACACCTGGACGCTCGACAACGAGGGCTACGGCCGCTCCGACAAGTCGCGGCCGATCAATTTCGATATCGCCAACGGCGCGGACGATCTTGCTTGTGCTTCGCAGTACATTCTTCAGCACAGCAAGAGCCAAAAGCTTCTCATCTACGGCATCTCGTCAGGAGCTCTGAAGGCGGCGTTGTTCGCGCAGCGCCACCCCGAGCGCGTGGCGCGCCTCGCGCTCGATGCGTTCGTGTGGACCGGCGAGGGCAGCCCGACCCTGGCAGAGCGCAAGAAGCGCCTGCCCGAGTTCCAGTCGAAGAACCGGCGGCCGATCGACCGCGCCTTCGTGCGCAGCATCTTCAGCCGCGACCATCCCGGCACTGCCGACGACGCCACCATCGAAGCGTTCGCCACGGCGATCCTGGCGCTCGACGACTCGGTGCCGACCGGCACCTATGTCGACATGTGCTCGAAGCTCCCGCTGGTCGACCCCGAGAAAATCAAGGTGCCGACCATCCTCATGCGCGGCGAGTACGACGGCATCGCGGGCATCGACGACCTGCTGAAGTTCTACCGGCGGCTGCCGCACCCCGACAAGCAGTTCTCGGTCATGGCGGGGATCTCGCATGCGAGCTTCCAGCAGAAGAACTACCTGCTGTGCTACCACATCCTGCATGCGTTTTTCTCGCAGCCGGCGCCGATCTATCGGGGATAAGGGGTCAAG
>DASQGB010000020.1:0-4488 GCA_035632815.1 Burkholderiales bacterium
CGGATCGCGTCAACGCGCTCGGCTTCTGCGTCGGCGGCACGCTGCTCGGAGCGGCACTCGCGGTTCTGTCCGAGAAGAAAAAAGACTTGGTCGCGAGCGCAACCTTCCTCGCCGCGATGCTCGATTTCACGGAAACCGGCCAGATCGGCCTGTTCGTCGACGAGGCGAGCGTCGCGGCGCGCGAGGCGACGATCGGTCGCGGCGGCATCCTGCCGGGCTCGGACCTCGCCTTCGTGTTCTCCAGCCTGCGCGCGAACGACTTGGTGTGGCCTTACGTCGTGAACAACTACCTGCTTGGCAGCGCGCCGGCGGCGTTCGATCTGCTGTACTGGAACTCTGACAGCACCAACCTGGCGGGACCGATGTACTGCTACTACCTGCGCAACACCTACCTCGAAAACAAACTGCGCGTGCCCGGCGCGCTCGTCAATTGCGGTGTTCCGGTCGATCTTGGCAAGGTGCGCGTGCCGGTGTTCGTGCTGGCGACGCGCGAAGACCACATCGTGCCGTGGCGCTCGGCCTACCGCACCCTCGGCCTAGTGGGCAGCCAGGACAAGACTTTCGTCCTCGGCGCAAGCGGGCATATCGCGGGGGTCGTCAATCCGGCGGCGAAGCAGCGGCGCAGCCACTGGGTGGGCGAGCCCTATCCTGCCGATCCGGAAACATGGATGGAGAAGGCTGAAGAAGTGCCCGGCAGCTGGTGGCCGAAGTGGAGCGAATGGCTCACGCGGCACGCTGGCGGCGAGCGCAAGGCACCGGCGCGCCCCGGGAGTGTCAAATACAAGCCGATCGAGTCCGCACCCGGCCGGTACGTGAAGCAGCGGATCCATTAAGGAGCCAGTCATGGAAGAGATTTTCATCGTCGGCGCGGCACGCACCGCGATCGGAAAATTCGGCGGCAGCCTCGCCAAGACGCCCGCGTCGGACCTCGGCGCGCTGGTGATCCGCAAGGTGCTGGAGCGCGCCGGTGTGGCGCCCGAGCAGGTTTCGGAGGTCATCATGGGGCAGGTGCTCACCGCCGGCGTCGGCCAGAACCCGGCGCGCCAGGCGGCGATCCGCGCCGGGCTGCCGGACATGATCCCATCGATGACCATCAACAAGGTGTGCGGCTCCGGCCTCAAGGCCGCGATGCTCGGCGCGCAGGCGATCGCCAACGGCGACTCCGATATCGTGGTCGCGGGCGGGCAGGAATCTATGAGCCTGTCCCCGCATGCCATGATGGGCTCGCGCGACGGCTACCGCATGGGCGACGCCAAGCTCGTCGACACGATGATCGTCGACGGCCTGTGGGACGTATACAACCAGTACCACATGGGCGTAACGGCCGAGAACGTGGCGAAGGAGTACGCGGTGACGCGCGACGAGCAGGACCAGTTCGCCGTCGCCAGCCAGAACAAGACCGAGGCGGCGCAGAAAGCGGGCCGCTTCAAGGACGAGATCGTCCCGCTCGAGATTGCCTCGCGCAAGGGCACCGTGGTGTTCGCCGACGACGAGTATCCGCGCCATGGCGCGACGCTCGATGCGATGAAGAGCCTGAAGCCGGCATTCGACAAGAACGGCACGGTGACCGCCGGCAACGCCTCGGGCCTCAACGACGGCGCGGCTGCCGTGGTCCTTGCTTCTTCAAAGAAAGTTAAGGAACTCGGACTAAAGCCCATCGCGCGCATCAAGGCCTTCGCCTCGGCGGGCGTCGATCCGAAGTACATGGGAATGGGGCCGGTACCGGCCTCCAAGCGGACGCTCGCGCGCGCCGGATGGCAGCCGAAGGACCTCGACCTGATGGAGATCAACGAGGCCTTCGCCGCGCAGGCGATCGCGGTGAACCGGCAGATGGGGTGGGACACCTCCAGGGTCAACGTCAACGGCGGCGCGATCGCGCTCGGCCACCCGATCGGCGCATCGGGCTGCCGCGTGCTGGTCACGCTGCTCCATGAAATGCAGAAGCGCGACGTCAGGCGCGGCCTTGCGTCGCTTTGCATAGGCGGCGGCATGGGGGTCGCGCTGGCGGTGGAACGTTAAGCAAGGAAAATGAGAAAAATGGGAAATCAAGCGGAAGTGGTACAGCGGCCGGAGGCGTGGCGCGACGAGTCGGTACCGGTGGTGTCGCGCATCGCCTTCGTCTCCGGCGGCATGGGCGGCATCGGCAGCGCGATCTGCCGCCGCCTCGGGCGCGCCGGGCATACCGTGGTGGCGGGCTGCCTGCCGGACTACGAGAAGAAGGCCCAATGGCTCGACGCGATGCGCAAGGAAGGCTACCGCGTGCATGCCGCCGAGGGCGACGTGTCGGAGTTCGAGTCCTGCGCCGCGATGTTCTACAACGTGCGCTCGGTGGTCGGCCCGATCGACATCCTGATCAACAACGCCGGCATCACGCGCGACTCGGTCTTCAAGCGCATGACCGAGCAGGACTGGACGGCGGTGATCAACACCAACCTGAACAGCGTGTTCAACGTCACGCGGCAGGTGATCGACGGCATGGTCGAGCGCGGCTGGGGCCGCATCATCAACATCTCCTCGGTCAACGCCATCAAGGGCCAGTTCGGCCAGACCAACTACTCCGCGGCGAAGGCGGGCATGGCGGGCTTCTCCAAGGCGCTGGCGCAGGAAGTGGTGCGCAAGGGAGTGACCGTGAATACGGTGTCGCCCGGCTACGTGGACACCGACATGGTGATGGCGATCCGCGCCGAGGTGCGCGAGCAGATCATCGCCTCGATCCCGATGGGGCGCCTCGCCAAGCCCGAGGAAATCGCCGCCGTGGTGGCCTTCCTCGCTTCGGAGGAGGCGGGCTACATTACCGGCGCGAACATCTCGGTGAATGGCGGAATGCACATGATGTAGACTTTCTCCTCCCAGCAGGAGGAGCCTCATGGCGAAGCAGCGCGTTGCCGTGGTCACGGGAGGAATGGGTGGCCTCGGAGAGACGATCAGCACCAAGATGGCGGACGCCGGCTACCGCGTGGTGGTGACCTACTCGCCCTCCAACACCAAATACAAATCCTGGCTCGAGGAAATGAAGGGCCGGCGCTATTCCTTCTCGGCCTTCCCCGTCGACGTGGTCGACTACGACGCCTGCGCCCGCCAGTGCGCGACCATCCAGGGCGAATGCGGCCAGATCGATATATTGGTGAATAACGCCGGCATCACGCGCGACATGACGTTCAAGAAGATGACGAAGAGCGACTGGGACGCGGTGATGCGCACCAACCTCGACTCCTGCTTCAACATGACCAAGCAGGTGATGGACGGCATGGTCGAGCGCGGCTGGGGCCGCGTCATCAACGTGTCGTCGGTGAACGGCCAGAAGGGCGCCTTCGGGCAGACCAACTATTCCGCCGCCAAGGCCGGCATCCACGGCTTCACCAAGGCGCTCGCGCTGGAAGTGGCGCGCAAGGGCGTCACCGTCAACACCATCTCGCCCGGATACATCGGCACCAAGATGGTCACCGCGATCCCGAAAGAAATTCTCGACTCCAAGATCCTCCCGCAAATCCCGGTCGGGCGCCTGGGCAAGCCCGACGAAGTGGCAGGCCTGATCATCTATCTGTGCTCGGAGGAAGCGGCTTTCGTCACCGGCGCCAATATCTCCATCAACGGCGGCCAGCACATGTATTAAAGGAGTAAACTCGGCCATGGCGTCAGCGCAGGAACTCCGCGAGGCGAAGATGCAGAACCAGCTTCGGCTCATCAAGAAGTACCCGAACCGACGGCTGTACGACACCAAGACGTCGAGCTATATCACGCTCGCCGACGTCAAGCAGATGGTCCTCAAGCAGGAGGAGTTTCAGGTGGTCGACGCGAAGAGCGGCGACGACCTCACGCGCCCGATCCTGCTGCAAATCATCCTCGAGGAGGAGTCGGCCGGCGTGCCGATGTTCTCCTCCGACCTGCTGTCGCAGCTGATCCGCTCGTACGGCAACGCGATGCAGGGAATGATGGGCAGCTACCTGGAGCGGAACATCCGCGCCTTCCAGGAGATCCAGACAGCCCTGCAGGACCAGTCGAAGCGCATGTACGGCGACAACTCGCGCGCCTCGCAGGAGCTGTGGGCGCAATTCATGAACCTGCAGGGCCCGGCGATGCAGAGCCTGATGCAGGCGTACATGGAGCAGAGCCAGAAGATGTTCTCGCAGTTCCAGGAACAGATGCAGAGCCAGGCGCGCAACATGTTCTCCGGCCTATCCTTCCCCGGTTTCCCCGCTGGCAGCAATCAGAACAAGAGCGATCCCGAGAAGCCCTAGGGTAGGGTTCGTCTCGCTCGGCTGTCCGAAGGCGCTCGTGGATTCCGAGCGCATCCTCACGCAGCTGCGAGCCGAGGGCTACGCCACGTCAGCCACCTACGACGGCGCCGACCTGGTGATCGTCAACACCTGCGGCTTCATCGACGCCGCGGTCAAGGAGTCGCTCGCCGCGATCGGCGAGGCGCTCGCCGAGAACGGCAAAGTGGTGGTGACTGGCTGCCTCGGCGCCAGGAAAGAAGTCATTGAGAAA
>DASQGB010000021.1:0-2902 GCA_035632815.1 Burkholderiales bacterium
CACCCTCGCCCTGTTCGACAAGCCCGATCCCCTGGACGGGCCCTACTTCGAGGAAACGCTCTACATCACACCGTCGCGGCTGCCGCAGGCGCTTCAGGACCGCATCCATCAGGAGGTGGCCCGCGCCTGCCGCGCTGCCGAGCTCATGACTGGGCCAGTGCACGCCGAAGTGCGGGTCAATGACCAAGGTATCTGGATTCTGGAGGTCGCGGCTCGCTCCATCGGGGGCTTATGCGGGCGCGTGCTCATCCATTTCCTGGGCATGAGCCTGGAGGAGTTGATTTTGCGCCAGGTGGGGGCCGAATCGCTCCCAATTCCGCTCCCCGCCGCCATTGACGCGGCCGGCGAGGGCGGCGCTGCGGGAGTGATGATGATCCCGATTCCACGGCGCGGCATCTACCACGGGCTCGACGGTCTCGCCGCCGCGCAGTCGGTACGTGGCGTCACCGGTGTGGCCATTACGGTAGAGCTCGGCCAGATCATTGCGCCGCCTCCCGACGGGGCGAGCTACCTCGGGTTCATCTTCGCCCGAGCGGCGAGCCCCGCGGATGCGGAAATGGCGCTGCGCATCGCCCATCGCCGGCTGCACTTCGATATCCGCCCCGAGTATCCGGCGACGGTAGCGCCTGCCGCCGAGAGGCCGTGAGACTGAATCCGCAAGACCTGGAAAAAAGTTAGTCGATCTTGATCCCCGCGTCGCGCAGGAACTCGCCCCAGCTCTGCGTCTCGCGCCGCACCAGCTCGGTGAATTCCTGCGGCGACTTCGACACCTCGACGCTCATCATCTGCTTGGCGAGGCCTTCTTTCTGCTCGGTCTTGGTAAGTGCGGCCAACACCGCGCCGTGCAGCTTGTCGATCACCGGCTTCGGCGTCGCGGCGGGGGCGAACATGCCCTGCCAGGCGTTGGTGCCGATGCCGGCATAGCCGAGCTCGGCGAGCGTCGGCACGTTCGGCATCTCGGGCAGGCGCGCCGGCGCGGTGGTGGCGAGCGCCTTCATCCTGCCGGCGCGGATATGCGGCAGGGTGGAGGACAGATTGATAAAGGCGACCTGGGTTTCGTCGGCGAGCAGCGAGGGGACCATCCGGCCGGCGCCGTCCTTGTAGGGAATATGGGTGAGCTGGATGCCCGCCGCACGCTGGAATTTCTCCATGTCGAGGTGGGGATAGCTGCCGAGGCCGGCCGAGGCGAAGTTGATCTTGCCGGGGTTGCGTTTGGCTTCACTGATAAGGTCTGAAAGTGAAACGGCAGAAAAAGCGGTGCTCGCCGCGATGATGTGGGGGATCTCGACCAGCTTGGCGATGCCCACCAGGTCGCGCGAGGGCTTGATCTGCAGCGTGTGCGCGAAGGTGTTCTCGTTGATGGCGTTGGTCGAGACGTTGCCGACGAGCAGGGTGTAGCCGTCGGCGGGCGCCTTGGCGACCGACTCGAGCGCCAGGTTGCCGGTCGCGCCGGGGCGGTTCTCGACCAGGAAGGTCTGTCCCATCGACTCCGTGAGGCGCTGCGCGACGATGCGGGCGATGATGTCGGTGGCGCCGCCGGGCGCGTAAGGCACGACGATCCGGACCGGCCTCGCGGGGTAGGGCTCCTGCGCCGCGGCGGGCAGCACGCAGCACAGCAAAACCGCAAGCAGGAATCTCCCCATGGCGTGTCATGATACGCGCGATGCGCGTAGTCGACATTCACGCCCACTGGTACCCGCGCGAGTGGCTGCAGCTCCTCGAGCGGGAGGGCCCCAAGGAAGGCGCGAAGCTCGAGCGCGCGGCCAACGGCGGCTACCGCATCCACACCGAGCGCGTCGTCAATGCATTCGACGAGCGCTTCGTCGATCTCGAAAACCGGATAAGCGTCATGAACGAAAGGCGCGTCGACGTGCACGCGCTGTCGCTCACCACGCCGATGGCGAACTGGGCTTCGCCCGAGCTCGGCCTCGCGCTCGCGCAGAAGTTCAACGACGCCGCGTCGGCGGCCCACGCGAAGCACCCGAAGCGCTTCGTCTGCCTGGCGGCGCTGCCGATGCAGGCGCCCGAGCTGGCGGTGAAGGAGCTCGAGCGCGCGGCGAAGCTCCCCGGCATGAAGGGGATGTATCTCGCGACGAACATCAACGGCCAGGAGCTGGACGAAAGACAGTTCTGGGATGTGTACGCGAAGGCCGAGGAGCTGGGCTTTCCGATCTTCCTGCATCCGGTGGACACCATCGGGCGCGAGCGCACCACGCGCTACCACCTGAAGAACCTGCTCGGCAATCCCTACGACACCGGGGTCGCCGCCGCGTCGCTGATTTTCGGCGGGGTACTGGACAAGTTCGAGAAGCTGGAAGTGAATCTGCCGCATGCAGGAGGCGCGTTCCCGGGCCTGATCGGGCGCCTCGACCACGGCACCAAGGTGCGGCCGGAGCTGAAGCACATGAAGCGGCTGCCGAGCGATTACCTGCGGCGCTTCACCTACGACACCATCGGTCACGACGACCGCATCAACGCCAATCTCGTGCGACTGGTCGGCCCCGACCGCGTCATGCTGGGCAGCGATTACTGCTTCGACATGGGCCTCGACGATCCGCTGGCGACCGTCGATCGCATCGCGGGTGTAACCGAAGAGCAAAAAGACTTGATTCGCGGCGGCAACGCCTTGAAGCTTCTCCGGCTCTGACGACGACCCTAGTCAGCATCCCGACTGCCACGACACCGCTCGACGGCGCGTGGTACGAGCCCGATGCGGGCGCCGGGGGTGGGCATGCGGCGGCCGGCGCGGCGCTCTTGTTTCACGGCAACACCATGAACTTCTACCTGGGAGCGCCGCGCTTCCTGCCGCCGGTGCTCACCGCGATGGGATATTCCTGCCTCGCCTTCAACCGGCGCGGCCACGACATCCTCGGCATCCGCAACAGCCGCGCCGCAGAGGGCG
>DASQGB010000022.1:0-1500 GCA_035632815.1 Burkholderiales bacterium
GTGGTGGAGGCGGCGGGAATCGAACCCGCGTCCGTAAGCCCTAGACAGTCAGGACTACATGCTTAGCCTGGTCATTTAATGCCTTCGCCTTGCGCCCGCCAACCGGCAGGCTGACGCTCGGCTAGCCGCTTCGACGGATCCACCCGGCCAAGCGGCCAAACCGGGTAGAGGGGCTGATGTGAATGACGCTGCACCGACCTTTCGGCCGGCCTAGCCCATCAGCAAGCTAGTGCAGCGTCCAGCAGGTATTAGGCTGCTAGAGCAAAACGCTCGTCGTTGGCGTTTGTAGTGTTTCCAGAATGGATTTACGAGGTGATCTGGTCCTCGGCATGCCCTGCGCTGCTTCGATGCCCACGTCGAAACCAGGTCGCCCCCGGTTCAAGCGCATTTTACTCTTACGTCCAACCCTTTAGAACCCGTTTTCCGATCGTAGTTCATAGATGGGCGATGAGATCGAGGGGGTGCGCGATGACCGCGTCGGCCTGCCAGGTGCCCGGACCGCCGTGCTCGGGATGGTGATAGCCCCATTCGACGGCGAAGGCGCGCATGCCCGCGGCGCGCGCCGCCTGCATGTCACGCAGGTCGTCGCCGAGGTAGCAGCAGTCGGCGCAGTGCAGCTTGAGCTGCTGCGCCGCGTGCAGCATGGGCGCGGGGTGGGGTTTCAGGTGCGCCGTGGTGTCGCCGCACACCACGCAGTCGGGAGCGAGATCGAGCGCGGCGACGATGCGCTCGGTGAACCGGGTCGCCTTGTTGGTCACGATGCCCCAGCGGATGTCGCGCGATTCGAGCTCGCGCAGCAGCTCGCGCATGCCGGGGAACAGCCGCGTGCGCTCGCAGACCTGCTCGGCGTAGAACTCGAGGAAGGTCTCGCGCAGGCACGCGTATTCGGCGTCGTCGGGCTTGATGCCGAAGGCCGCATGCACCAGGCCGCGCGCGCCCGCCGAGGCGAAGGGCCGCAGGCGCTCGAGCGGCAGCGGCGGGTGGCCGTTCTCGCTGCGCATGCGGTTCACCGCAGCGGCGAGGTCCGGCGCCGTGTCGGCGAGCGTGCCATCGAAATCGAACAGCACTGCGCGGCTAGCGCTCACGCGAGCAGCGCAGGAGGTAATTGACGCCGCAGTCGGCCCCGAGCCGGTAGCGCTGCGTGATCGGGTTGTAGGTCATGCCGGTCAGCTCGTCGGGCCGCAATCCGGCGGCGCGGCACCAGCGCGCGAGCTCCGAGGGCTTGATGAAGCGCTGGTAGTCGTGCGTGCCTTTCGGCAGCAGGCCGAGCAGGTATTCGGCGCCGATCACGGCGAAGAGGTACGCCTTCGGATTGCGGTTGATCGTAGAGAAGAAGACCTGCCCGCCGGGCCGGGCGAGGCGTGCGCAGGCGCCGACCATGGACTGCGGCTCGGGAACGTGCTCGAGCAGCTCCATGCAGGTCACCGTGTCGAACTCGCCCGCATGGCGGGCGGCGTGGTCTTCTACGCTCGCAAGCTCGTAGCGCACGCTGAGCTTGCT